>NZ_CP044100.1:0-116365 GCF_008693645.1 Citrobacter werkmanii
CTAGATATATGACTCCTGCGGTGGTTAGCAGTTTGTCAAAAGTGAAAGAGTTGCTTTCTGCCTCACCAAAATAAGCGTCTGATTTTGTGACGCATTCTGAAAATTCGCAAAGTACAACCATAGTGTTGATGTGGTTGTGCTTCTGCCTGTACATTAACTATACACACATTGAATGTGTGGAGTAATAACAATAAGTACCTCCGGGTATTGCATATAACATGCGACTTATATGGAAATGAGAAAAACTATATGAAACATAACGTTAAGCTGATGGCAATGACTGCCGTTTTATCCTCCGTCCTCGTGCTCTCTGGGTGTGGCGCGATGAGCACAGCGATTAAGAAACGTAACCTCGAAGTCAAAACTCAGATGAGTGAAACCATCTGGCTGGAGCCGTCCTCACAGAAAACCGTGTATCTCCAGATAAAAAATACCTCTGACAAAGACATGTCCGGCCTGCAGGCGAAAGTGACCAAAGCTGTTCAGGATAAGGGCTATACCATCACGTCATCGCCGGACAGCGCACACTACTGGATTCAGGCCAATGTCCTGAAAGCCGATAAGATGGACCTGCGTACCGCCCAAGGGTTCCTGAGCCAGGGCTACGAAGGCGCGATAGCGGGCGCTGCATTAGGTGCGGGGATCACCGGTTATAATTCCAGTTCTGCCGGCACGACATTAGGTGTTGGCCTGGCGGCGGGCCTGGTGGGAATGGCCGCTGACGCGATGGTGGAAGATATCAATTATACGATGGTGACGGATATTCAGATTTCTGAAAAAACCACCGCAAGCGTGCAGACCGATAATGTCGCCGCCCTGAAACAGGGTACTTCTGGATATAAAGTGCAGACCAGCACGCAGACCGGTAATCAGCATAAATACCAAACCCGTATCGTGTCATCTGCCAATAAAGTTAACCTGAAATTCGAAGAAGCAAAACCTGTCCTCGAAGATCAGCTGGCGAAATCTGTCGCCAATATTCTGTAATACACTCAGGGTGGCCGCCGGGCCACCCTGTTTTAAATCTCATTTCCTGAAATACATCACATTATTTAATTTCATCAAATAATCTGTTAGCGCATGCAGACAGACCTGTATCCGGCATGTCTGCTGGTTACCAGCTTCCGGGAAAATATAATGAGCCTGAATCCTCGCGACTTAACGCAGGGCGGTCAGGTCGCTTTTATGCGCCTGAAAATGTTCCTGCAAATAAATAACCTGATTTCTTATTACGTTATTATGGGGACGGTATTATTTGGTATTGCCGTACTGCTGATGCGTATGAGTATTCAGAATCTGACCAACGGCATTATTTACTGGTTTGTGCGGGTAATGTCGCCTTTTACTGAAAAAATGGTCAGTCAGCCTGTCTATACCATCCGTTATTACGAACATAACCTGCAGTACAGCGCCAGGCAGGTGTTGAGTGACAGTTACACCATGTACTGCGGCCAACTGCTGAAACAGGAACTGGTTATTGCAGGATGTGCCGCGCTGCTGATCGCCTTTCTGGCCACGCTGGCCGTGTACTGGTATCTCGGGCGTGCTGGCCGTAAACAGAGTGAGGATGAAATTATCGGGGGCCGGGTACTCTGCGAATCGCCAAAAGAAGTTGCCCGGATGATGAAAAAACGCGGGGAAGCATCCGATATTCGTATCGATGACCTGCCGCTGAAGCTGGATTCTGAGATTCAGAATATGGCTATGCATGGCACGGTATCAACCGGTAAATCCACCCTGATGCGCAAGATTTTAAAACAGCTTCGTGACAGGGGCGATCTGGTCATTATCTACGACAAAGGCTGTACGTTCGTTGAGGACTTCTACGACGAATCCCGGGATAAAGTACTTAACGCGCTGGATTCCCGTTGCCCAAACTGGGATTTGTGGGAGGAATGCCGCTCTATCGCCGAACTGGAGAATGCCAGTACGACACTGATCCCGGCCAGTAGCGGTGAAGATCCTTTCTGGCAGGGCAGTGCGCGCACCATCTTCGCGGAAGGTGCTGAGCGCATGCGTAAGGACGAAGATCGCAGCTACAACAAATTCCTGCGCACACTGCTGGCCATAAAGCTGGACCAGCTGCGGGCTTTCCTGGCCGGTACGCCAGCCTCCACTCTGGTTGACGGAAAAATTGAGAAGACAGCCATCTCTATCCGGAGCGTGCTGACAAACTACGTTAAAGCGCTGCGCTACCTGCAGGGCATCGACCGTCCGGGACGGGAGAAGTTTACCATCCGGGAATGGATGAAAGGCCAGACCGATAAATCGAAGAATGGCTGGCTTTTTATTACCTCCGATGAACAGAACCACGAGTCCCTAAAGCCGCTTATTTCACTATGGCTCAGCATTGCCGCCACCAGTCTTCTCGCTATGGGGCCGAACCGGCAGCGGCGTGTCTGGTTCTTCTATGACGAACTGGCGTCGCTGCATAAATTGTCCTCATTACCGAGGATTATTTCAGAAGCCCGTAAATTTGGCGGTTGTTTTGTGCTGGGTTTTCAGAACATCGCACAGATGGAAGAAATCTATGGTCCTAAAGCCGCCGCGGGACTGTTTGACCTGCTGAACACCAAATTCTTCTTTCGTTCCCCGAGTGCGGAAATTGCGCAGTTTGTGGAAAAAGATCTGGGGGAAACCCGGCGTAAAAAATTCAACGAACAGACCAGCTTCGGCCATGAGCAGGTCCGTGACGGGATTTCCTTCGGCAAGGAGGAAGAACGTGTCACGGTGGTGACCTATTCAGACGTCCAGAAACTTAACGATCTGCAGTGTTATGTCACCCTGCCCGGTGACTATCCCGTTGTAAAACTCTCTATGAGTTATGAGGCTATGCCCAAAGTGGCTGATGCCCTGTTGCTGCGTGACGTACAGACGAGTCTTGATCAGACACTTGAGGATGAGATTCGGCGGCGTAGTGAAGAAGAACGGCACAAGTTTGCCGGATTGTTTGAGGGAGAATCGTTAATTCAGGCTGTTCCGGGCGGTGCGTTTATACCGGAGGGTAATCTTTCGAATACTCCTCCCCCTTCTGCCGACCTGGTGGCTGCTGTTCTTGCGGAAGCGAACACGCCTCCTGCGACGTGGCCATTGCAGACAAAGGGTGCTTCCGGCGATGCAGATACCGAAAACACGGCTTCCACTGCAGTTGCCGCTGAAGGCGCCTCAGCCTCGACCGGAGGGACTGAGCGGGATATCGAACAGGATTTACCACAGGATATTCCCCCGGGCCTGAACAGCGACGGTGAGGTTGTGGATTTCGCAGCGTATGAGGCATGGGCTCAGACCTCACACCAGACTCGCGATATGACCCGCAGGGAAGAGGTCAACATTAACCATGCGAAAGATAAAACGCATGAGATGGATGACGGGAGGGAATACTGATGCTCTCCATTTCTTCCATCAAGGGTGATGCGGGCTATTACAGCCACGAAGACAACTACTATGCCAGCGGTTCACTGGATTCCCGCTGGATGGGGGAAGGCGCGGAGAAGCTGGGCCTGAAGGGGGAAGTGGCCAGCGCCGATATGGATGCGGTCCGCCAGGGCAGACTGCCTGATGGCAGTGACCTGTCCCGGATGGTGGATGGTGTCAACAAACACCGCAGTGGCTATGACCTGACGTTCTCCGCCCCCAAAAGTGTGTCCGTCATGGCGCTGGTCGGGGAAGATCGGCGTTTTATTGAGGCGCATAACCGGGCCGTGGCGGTGGTGATGAAGGAGGTGGAGCACCTGGTCAGCGCCCGCATCACGCAGGAGGGAAAAACGGAAACGGTGCTGACTGGCAGTATGGTGGCTGCGTTGTATAACCATGACACCTCCCGGGACCTGGACCCGCAGGTGCACACCCACGCCCTGGTCTTTAATGCGACATTCGCCGATGAAAAATGGCGGTCTCTGGCCAGCGATACCCGGATGAAAACTGGCTTTTCTGAGAATCTGTACGCCACCAAGATAGCGCTGGGAAACCTGTACCGTTCTGCCTTACGTGAAGACATTGAGTCGATGGGATTCGAAACGGTGGCGGCGGGTAAACATGGCCTGTGGGAGCTGAAGGATGTGCCGGTGGACATCTTTTCCTCGCGCAGTCAGGCAATTCGGGAAGCCGCCGGGCCTGATGCGTCAGCAAAATCGCGTGATGTTGCCGCACTCGATACACGACAGGCTAAAGCCTGGGCTGACCCGGATTTGCTGAAAGCTGACTGGCGCCGACGCTTAACGGATGAAAAATTTGATATCGGACATTACATCAGTCAGGCGCAGGCGCGTGTGGAAATTACTGGTTCTGTTGTTGCTGGCCAGGGGGGGATGCGGGCGCCGGGCCAGCCGGGGATCGGGTCTTCCGGCGAAGCAGCTGACGAACTGGTGCAGAAGGCGGTCAGCGACACAATCTCCGCGCTGTCGGACAAAAAGGTCCAGTTTACCTGGTCGGAAATGCTGGCCGGCACGGTCAGTCGTCTGCCCTCCGCACCAGGTCTGTTTGAGCAGGCCCGTGCCGGTATTGAGGCCGCGATTGAAGGGCAGCGTCTTATTCCCCTGGACAGGGAGAAGGGCATCTTCACCTCTGATATCCACCTGCTGAACGAACTCAGCGTCCATCAGCTGGCGCGTACGGCCGTTGCGGAGCAAACCGTGCTGGTCTTTCCTGAACGGGCACAGGAGCGCGATATACCTGCCGGGGATGCTGTCTCTGTGCTGTCGCAGGATAAAAGCCCTGTGGCCATTCTCAGCGGTCGCGGAGGCGCGCAGACCCTGCGTGATCGCACGGAAGATGTGGCCATGATGGCCCGCTCACAGGGCCGTGAGGTGATGGTGATTGCAGCCGACGGTCGCAGTGGCCAGTTTCTGTCAGAAAGCCCGCATCTGGCAGGCCATGTAATGCTGCGCTCGCAGATGAATGCAGACACCGTATTGCCGGTGCAGGGCACGGTTATCGTTGACCGGGCGGAGAGACTGTCGCTGAAAGAAACCGTGCTGCTGCAGGAAAAGGCGCTCAGCGCCGGGGCGCAGCTGATATTTATGGACACGGAGAACCGGCAGGGAACGGGCAATGCCCTGTCGGTGCTGAAAGAGGCGGATATTCCCCAGTACCGGTTTTACGGCACGCAGCTGCCGGAGGTACGACTGATCAGCGAGGCGGATAAACGGAGCCGTTATGGCCAGCTGGCGCAGGAGTACGTGCGCCTGTCTGCTGAAGGGCGGGATGTCGTGGCCCAGGTGACCGGTACCCGGGAACAGCAACAACTGACGGAGGTTATCCGGGATACGCGGCGTGAGGCCGGAGAGCTGGGCCGGGAGCAGGTGACACTCCGCGTACTGGAGCCGGTGTGGCTGGACAGCAAAACCCGTCATCAGCGCGATAACTACCGGCCCGGGATGGTGATGGAGCAGTGGGACGCTGAGAAGAAAACAATGACGCGGCACACCATTGACCGGGTGGCTGAGGCCACTAACAGCCTGGTGCTGCAGGGGGAAGACGGCACCAGGCTGACCCTGAAGGTGACGCAACTGGACGGCAGCTGGAGCCTGTACCGCAGCCGGACACTGGAGGTTTCTGAAGGGGACCGCGTCAGGGCGCTGGGGCGTGAGCTGAAGGGAGCCATCAAAGCGAAAGAGCAGTTCACCTTGGCGGGGCTGGAAAACGGCGCAGTACGGCTGCGCAGCGGGGACCGGGAACTGCGTCTGCCCACTGAACGGGCCGTGAAGCTGACTCATGACTATGTGGAAGGGACCGGGGCGGGTACCAGCGCCTCGCGCACGGTACTGGCCGCAGTCGGTCCGCGAGGGCTGAATAAACAGGCCCTGAACGCGCTGGCGCAGAGCGGCAGCGACATCCGGATTTATACGCCGCTTGCGCCTGAGCAGGCTGCGCGCAAAGTGGAAAGCGTGTCTGCCGTGCGACTGGCCAGTGACCAGGTCCGTCAGTCGACCGGCGAGGCAAATCTGGATACCGCCATACAGGCCAGTCGGGACCGCCTGATGTCGGATGCAGAGCAGGCCGTCAGTCTGGCCATCCCGCGCGCGCAGCAGGGACAGGTACACCTCAGTGAAATTACCCTGCTGTCAGAAGCGGTAAAATCCGGCCAGCCGCTGGCTGATGTCCGGACTGAAATCGCCCGGCAGGTGAACAGCGGGGAGCTGATTCAGCTGGATTCGGTTTCCGGGGCGGGAAACAGGGTGCTTGTTCCGCGCGTGGCGTATGAGATGGAAAAGACCATCATCCGCCATATTGCTGAGGGTAAGGATGCTGTACAGCCCCTGATGGCGCTGACGCCTGCCTCAGTGCTGGCAGGTCTGACGGCAGGCCAGCGGGAGGCCACACGGACGGTACTGGAGAACACCGACCGCTTTATGGCCATTCAGGGGTATGCCGGGGTGGGGAAAACCACCCAGTTCCGGGCGGTGATGGGTGCCCTGAACACCCTGTCTGAATCCGTGCGCCCGCAGGTCATTGGCCTGGGACCCACGCACCGGGCCGTGCATGAGATGCGTGAGGCCGGAGTGGATGCACGAACGCTGGCCAGTTTCCTCAGTGAAACCCGGCTGGCCATTCAGGCCGGAGAAACACCGGACTTCCGCAATGTCCTGTTCCTCACCGATGAGAGCTCGATGGTGGGCAACCGCGATATGGCAGAGCTCTATCAGCTGGTTACTGCAGGCGGCGGACGAATGGTCTCCAGCGGGGACACCGCGCAGCTGCAGGCCATCTCAACCGGTCAGCCGTTCCGCCTGGTACAGCAGCGCAGCGCCATCGATACGGTGGTGATGCAGGAGATTGTCCGCCAGACCCCGGCGCTGCGTCCGGCGATTGAAAGCATCATCGCAGGTCAGGTTGATACATCACTGCGCCAGGTGGATGACGTCAGCCCGCAACAGGTCCCCCGTCAGGAAGGGGCCTGGGTGCCCGGGAATTCCGTCATGGAAATTCGTGCTCCGAAAAAGGACCAGGAGCAGGACACTCCCGCCGCCGATGAACAGACACTGACACCAGAGCAATTGTCACTGGTCCGGACTGACATCATTGAAGCCATCCGGGATGACTGGATGGGGCGCACCCCGGAGGCGCAGCTGCAGACGCTGGTTGTGGCAGAACTTAACGCTGACCGTCACGCCATCAATGATGCCATTCATGCCGCCCGGCATGAGAAAGGCGATACAGGTGCTGAAGAACGCACGTTCACCGTCCTGGAGCCGCTCCGGGTGCCTGACAACGCCCTGCGTGCGGCTGAAACCTTTGCGGAGTATACCGGCGCCGTGGCCATGATGAACGAGCGCTACTGGACTGTAGCGGAGGTGGATACGCAGGACGCCGTGGTCACGTTGCGTAATGCTGACGGGGAGTCGGTGCTGATCTCTCCTCAGCAGAACACTGCACAGGATATTTCCCTCTTCACACCCCGCGATCTGACGATCAGTCACGGGGACAGGGTGCGCTTTACCCGCTCGGACAACGACCGCGGCTATGTGGCCAACAGCCTGTGGGAGGTGGCCGGGTTCACTGACGACGGGGCCATCCGCTTCCGCCAGGGAGAGCAGGAGAAAATTGTCGACCCGCAGGCCATGACGGAGGACCGTCATATTGACCTCGCCTATGCCCTGACGGTGTATGGCGTACAGGGGGCCAGTGAGCGCTTTGCCATTGCCCTGACCGGTACCGAAGGTGGCAGGAAAAGAATGGCGTCTCTGGAGTCCACTTATGTGACGCTGTCACGAGCAAAAGAGCATGTGCAGGTCTATACCGACGATCTGGCTGGCTGGAGTGCCGGTGCCCGGCATTCAAATGCCGGACAGACCGCCCACGACCTGCTGCACCAGAAAAGTGACCACGAATCCGACACCGGCAACCGACTGCTGGCCACCGCCTCACGACTGGATAAAACCGCGCTGGGACGCCGGGTTTTGGCGGAAAACGGCCTGGAGGGCGAAACAATGGCGCGCTTCATTGCTGCCGGCAGGAAATACCCGACACCGTATGTGGCCCTGCCGGCGTGGACCCGTCACGGACAGGAAGCCGGGGCACTGCTGACCGAAATCCGCATTGAGGATGACGGGATGCGCGTGGTGCTCAGTGATGAGTCCCGGCTGCGTGGTGGGGAGGATGCACAGTTCGCCGGCCTGCAGGCCAGCCGTAACGGACAGACACTCATTGCTGATGATGCACAGACGGCGCTGCGCCTGGCACAGGAGAACCCGGAGAGCGGGGTGGTGATACGCCTGCACGGTGAAGAACGGTTGCTCAATGCAGCCCGCCTGACCGGAGGACGAATCACGGAGCCTGATGAGGTGGCACGGACAGTGCGCAGTGTGGCGGAGGTTGAATCGGCAGCGAAAGCGGAAGACCCCATTACGCTGCCTCCGGACGAGCAGCAGAAACTGGCAGAGGCACAGGAAAAAGCGGCCCGGGAGCTGGCGGAGCAGGCCCGGCAGGAACTGCTGCCGGCAGTGCCGGGTGAGGAGAGCACCAGACCCGAACCCCTGTTGTCTGCCGATGAAGAACGTCGCCTGCGTGATGGTACAGCCCGGGGAGAACGTGAGCTGGATGAGGCCATTCAGGAAGCGGTGGCGGAAGGTCGGGGTATCCGCCAGCAGGTGCGCGAACAGATGCTGCGTACCGAGCGTGAGTGGGTGGTGAATGTACCGGAAAAAGACATTGAGCTGGAAAAAACGCTCGGTGGGGACTGATTCAGGGAGGATATGTATATGGTTACCGGAATAATCATCATTGCCATTCTGCTCGCCGGATTTGTGGTATTGCTCAGGCAGGCCGGTTCAGCCCGGCATCCACTTTTGCAGAGACTGCGTGAAAAAGGGATTCGGCCGGGCAGAACTGAACTGTTGCTGTGCCGCCGACCGTCGTTCGTCAGTGCCGGTCAGCTGATGACGGAGCGGGAGCAGCGTTTTCTGCGCCGGCTCGACAGGGTGACCGATACCCGCCAGTGGCGGCTGTGCCCGCAGGTTCGAGTGGCCGATATCGTCAGAGTGGCGCCCGACCGTAAATCCGGGAGCCGTGAATGGTGGCAGCTGTTCCGCCTGGTATCGCAATGGCATTGCGATGTGGTTATCACGGACCGCGCCGGGCGAATCATTGCGGCAGTGGCGCTGGACGACCGTTCCCATCAGGCACCGAAACGTCAGCGGCGTGACCTGCTGCTGGAAGAGGTGCTGAAACAGGCGGGTATCCCGCTGCTGCGTGGCGATGATGAGCAACAACTGGCTGAGCGCGTCAGGGCACACCTTTGCGCACAACGACCGGAGGCTGCCGCATGAGTCCGGGAAAATCTGTTGCCCTGCATCCTTTCAGGCCGGTCCTGAATTTTTCCGCGCTGCAGCGCGATGTCATCCGGATGGCCGCATTTATGGCAATGGTGGGGGACCACATCGCCACTGCCTTTCAGCTGGATATGCCCTTACTGAACATTGCCGGGCGTTGTGCATTCCCCCTGTTTGCGCTGGTCAGCGGCTGTAACATGGCAGGCAAAACCCTGCGTCAGCACAGCCTCAACCGCCTGTGGCTGATGGCACTCCTGGCCCAGCCGGGTTACTGGCTGGCCTTCAGGGAAGCCGGACTCATGTGGTGGCAACTGAATATCCTGTTTGCCTTCGCCGTTGTCATGCAGGTGACCCGCTTCCTGCAGGCGGCGACCGTGCTTAATGGCGTTGCGGCTTTCACGGCCCTGGTGGGGTATCTGCCGCTTAGCTCTGCCAGTTACGGTATACCCGGTTTGCTGATGCTCGCCGGCGCGCTGCTTATCTGGCAGGTCCGGGACTCACTGCGGTCAGCCCTGTTTGCTGTCTGGCTGTTGCTGGTCGCCCTGCTTAATGCCCGGCATGGTGATGTGATGACGCTCTCCGGCGTACTGCTGACGTTGACTGTGCTGTTTTGCGTGCACGGGCTGGTACCGGCTCTCGGACGACGCCTGCAGGCCGGACGGTGGTTTGCACCAGCGTATGCCCTCCATCTGCTGTGTATTGGTTTTCTGGTCAGTGTTCTCTGACCTGTCTTTACTGTTGCTTCAATCAAACAAAAGGAATTCACATGACAAATAAGCAAATCGCTTTATATGCGGTTATCTCTGGTTGCCTGTCATTAAGCGGGCCGACGTTTGCTTCGTCAAAAGGGCCTGTACTTATCCATTCAGAACTACCTGAACAGATTCTGGCTGAGCCTCACGCGGTGCCGGAGCTGGTCACGACTAACGTGCTTCTGCGGCAGATTCTTGCGGAGGTGATAAAGACAAATAGCCTGAAGGAAGATAAACGCTGTAGCGATGGTGAAAAGAACTATTCTCCGGGCTACATCATCAGCGTTGGCAATAAAACGCTGCGTTGTGATATTGCCAAAGATTACCCGCAATGGATCGAGGGGGACAAAGCTTGATAGCGAAAACACTTCTGTCTGATCCTGGTTTGTTCAACTAAACGGCCTGACGCCTCCGCAGGGCGTCGTTGTCCAACCCCGGCAATCGGGGAAAAACGAGTTTCCCCCGATTCCGGCGTTTCTGAATACATCCAGCGAAGGAAATACCATGCAAACAATTTCTAAAAAACATATGTGCCGATGGCTTCTGCCCGGCCTGCTCGGTCTGGTTCTGTGCGCGCAAGTACCGAATACTTACGCTGCCACCATTGAGGCAGGATTTTCTCCAGAAGGTACAGCTCTCCAGCTGGTTCTTAAGACAATTGAGACCGCGCAACAGGAAATCCGTCTGATGGGCTATTCCTTCACCTCTCCGGAGGTGGCCTGGGCACTTGTCAGGGCAAAACGTCGGGGTGTCGATGTGGGCGTGGTTCTGGACTGGAAAGCTAATACCGGAAGGAACAACAACGCCAGTAAAGCAGCTATGAACCTTCTGGTTGGTGCTGGTATACCGGTTCGTACAGTCAGTGCCTACAAAATTCTCCATGACAAAGTGATTGTCGTTGATGGCCGCAACACCCAGGCCGGCTCATTTAACTTCAGCCGGGCTGCAGACCGTTCGAATTCGGAGAACGTGCTTGTCGTCTGGGATGACCCAGTCTTAGCCCGCAGCTACCTGAACCACTGGACATCCCGCTGGGCGCAGGGAACGGACTGGAAACAGACGTACTGACATCCCAAAAAACGATCCTGAAACGTAAACCGTGCGCCAACACAGGTTACGTTCATAAAGTAAGTCGCTGATTTCAGGAATCTGTAGTATTCTCTGCAAAGATCCAGATTTGATCCTTGAGGAGGCAGAGATGTCGCAGCCTGGAAATGCAGTTTCCTCATCGAAAGAAAAACGTGCGTACCGCAAAGGCCATCCGCTAAGTGCTTCTGAGCGACAACAAAGTTTTGTTGCGCGGAAACGTGAAACGCACAAAGAAATTAAGATCCTTGTGCCTAAAGAGCTCAAGAGCAAATTTCAGGAAATGTGTGCAGAAAGCGGTCTGAGTCAGGCAGAACTTTTTAGCCGTTTAATCGACAAAGCCAGTTAAACTGGCGTTATGGGCTGACATTCTTGCTTGAGTGGGCACGTAGTGCTAGATTACTGATCGTTTAAAGAATTTTGATGGCTGGCCACGCCGTAAGGTGGCAGGGAACTGGTTCTGATGAGGTGTCTACCCGGGACCAGAAAAGACAAAACCCCGATAATCTTTCAATGTTTGGCGACGAAGAAGATTACCGGGGCTTACCTAAACTGTATAGCCACCAATCAGGCTATGCAGGGAGTATAGTTTTATGCTCAGAAAAGTTCAATACTTGTTTCTGCGCCATTTACTCCTTCCGTGCATTGTAAGTGCAGGCGGGTTTGAATAGCGGAACATTTTCCGATGCTACCTCTTTCGACTGGTCGGAATACGACTTAGCGAATCTGCGTGAAGTACGCGATTGTGCTGTTGTTTCTCCGAAGCGTACTCGCCGTCGTCGCGGAACACACTCGACGGCGTGTAAGTGTGCTGATCCTAAATATCTTCGACCTGCGAACTTTAGCGAGCTCCCGAAAGTACTTCGGGACGGGTATCATCGTGCCCAGAAACGCCGTTTCTCACGGCATCCGTATTTCGTGCATATGCGCACAAATGCTGGCCGTGAGCGCGATTTCCGACAGGAACGCCAGCATCTCCTCGATGCACTGGCCGTTCTGCTGGTCAGCGGTTGCGACATTGCCACGTTTAACGTCGCCCTCAACAGTTCACAGATATGCAAGGCGTTAAGTCCAAAAGATTCCCGGGGTGAGGTAATACCTGGTGAAGAGGTCACGCCTTCCCGCATTTGCCGCGCACTCGATCTGTTAGAAAATTACGGCCTTATCGAGCCGTACATGCGTCGCCTGGACCCGTACACAAAAACATACCTCCCGCGTCATGTCACGTTAACAGAGCAGTTCTTCAGGCTCCTCCAGGTCAATCTCGATCTGCTGTTCAAAGAGCGTGAAGAACGTCTGCGCGCGCTGGCTGAGGGGATTCTTGCCCCTGGTGAAGTGATGTCCGTAAAAGCGGCCAGACAGCGCTTCTTTGACGAGAAAGTGGCGCAGGCCCTGAAGGTTCGCCGCGAGCGAGCGATAGAACAGAAGCGCCTATCCCGAATTGCTCGTTCTACCCAGCTCGATGACCGGCAGTTCCAGATTGCAGCCTGGCTGATCAACACGCGGCCGGAAGTCTCAGGCATGACTCCGGATGATTTCGAGTTGCTGGTCTACCATTACCTGCGTCAGATCAAGCTCAATTTTGACACTGAGCCACCAGGCTAACTTAACTTTCACTCCACGTTTTTCCTCTACCGCCGCTGGCGGTTTTTGTGTTTCCCCGCGTTTAAAAACTGGCTGAAAAACCATCAACAAAACCTGCCGTTACGACACGCATTACCGGCGAAAAACCCCCTGATGAAGCAAACTGCTCATGTCCCAGTAGTTATGCACAAATATCCGCAAACATAGAGGAGTTTTTACCCGCAATGACTGGAAGTATTACCCGCAAGTTTTTCTTAATCTTCTGGAAGCCCTTAGCTCTTTCTTACCAACGAACGCTTACGCGCCTTTGCCCTTTTTAAATATTCAATTAAAAAACGGATCTTATTCAGTCCCGCTTTCCTGTGGAAAACGGGAATAATGTCCGCCCTTGCAGCGGACTACGTCCGCGCCGGTTCGGAAACAGCATATGTACCTCCCGCCACTACGCGGCGGGCATCAGTCAGAGTAAAATAGTTACAACATCCAGAATATTCACGCAAAGACGTGAATCGTGCACACCTGAACCATCACAGCCCCTCCCACCACTGAAAAGCGAGGCCGCCCCGGCCCAAAGGGCCGGAACAACATCGCTTTTAATGCTGGATGATGTAACTAAACATTTGAGTGGCTGACAGTAACGTCGCGTCAGGTCCCTCTGTACAGCCCCCGGGCACCGGCTACGCCGGCACCACGGCTCCGGAAATCACGCCCTGTACGTCGCAAGCGCCGTACAGCCCGCTCACCGGAGTTAAAAGGGCTTAATGAAACCACATCATGGTTATAAGCGGGTTATAGCTTAGCAGGGCGAAGGGATGGATTGGTGGAACCTATCAACAGCGTAACCGGCTGCGCCGGGCTACGGCGCCATTAACAACCGTGCTCTGGTCAACTTCTGAGGGCGCCTCTATGCGCCTTTGGCGCATTCCCGGAATGCCTGCGCGCTGCTCGGCATTCTTAACCCGAATATTGAAGCTGCATTTCCGGCTACGCCGGGTCCCGGCGCCACTCACCATCAGTATTCTATTTACACCTGCTGGCGCCTCCATGCCGCCAGGCGGCATTCGTGACCACAGCTTATGCTCAGTACAATACTGACGTTAAGCCTCTGCCGTAGTATATTTTCCCTATTAGGGGGCTGACGCTCAGTGGAACGAAAACTCACGTTAAGCAATATTTTCTTCCTCCGAGGCCTCTTTTAATGGCCGCAGATGCCCTTTTGTCACCAGTTCTGCCAGCGTGAAGGAATAATGGCCGAGCATATTGATATGTCCGTAGCAAAGTGGTGAGAGGCGTGCGACATCTTCATCATTCACGGTTTCACCCTGTTCCCGGAGATAATCCAGGGCTGCCTGCATACAGCTGTAGCTCAGGCCGAACGCAGGAGGATTTTAGAACGTACAAACGAAGGGCGGCAGGAGGCCAGGCTAAAAGGTATCCGGTTTGGCCGAAAGCGCATCATCGACAGAAATAGTGTACTGCACTTCACCAGCAGGGAACTGGCGCAACGGATATTGCCCGTTCGACTGTTTATAAAATTCTGGAAGATGAGAGTCGGGTTAATCAGAGCAAAATTGAGGACGAACATGAATGATGTAACGGCATTCAACAACTGCATGAACGTGTTCTGGCGACAGCATGAAGCCGAACTCTCTCGCTTTCTGACATCGAAGACAGGCGATAGAGAAAAAGCGGCAGACCTTCTGCAAGAGCTATTCCTGCGTGCCCGTGTTCATTCAGACAGTTTCTGCGAGATGGAGAATCCGCGAGCCTGGCTGTATCGGGCGGCGAGGAATCTGCTGATTGATGAGTACCGCAATACCAGGGAATTCGTTGAGCTGGAAGAAGAGGTCCATTTGCCCGATGTTTCTCCTGATGCAATCTCAACGCTGGATATTTGTCTGCCTGAAACATTACAGGCTTTACCCGAAGATGAGCGGTGGCTGATTGAAGAATCCGACCTTAACCGGCGTCCCCAACAGTCCCTTGCCGATGAACTGGGAATCACGCTTACAGCGTTTAAATCCCGTCTGCTTCGGGCCAGAAAGCACCTGAAAGAAACTATGACAGAACTTTGTCAGATTGAGGCGGGTGACACGTCTCCCGTCTGCTGCCACAAAAAAATGAATTAATCGCGCATCTTTTTCCCTTCACTCTCGTTTACCTCAGTGTAAAGCCAACCGACTAAACACTGAGGTAAAAAGTCCATGTCAAAAATTGAGATCTTTGAAGCAGCAGGCTGCTGCGCAACCAGTAGCGTTGTGGTCAGCGACGAAGCCGTCAAATGGAACGCTAGTGCCGAATGGGCTAAAAAGAATGGCGTTGATATTCAACGCTACAGCCTTGCGAAGAACCCGCAGCAGTTCCTGAACTCGCCTGTCATTAAAGAGTTTCTGAACACATCAGGGATGGACTCCCTCCCTGTCACCTTGCTCGACGGCAAACTCGTGATGGCAGGCAAACTCCCGACTCGTGAAGATATCGCCCGTTGGGCAGGTATTCCGCTTAGTCAGGACTGGAGTGAAGACAGCACGCAACCACGCTGCTGCAGCATTCCACGTATGCCTTAATTCCAGAGGAGCTATCACTGATGAATATGCCATTTTTAAAAGACATTCCCCCGTTTATCTTTTTCACCGGTAAAGGTGGAGTGGGTAAAACATCCCTGGCCTGTGCAACTGCGGTATGGCTGGCCGATCAGGGTAAGAGAACGCTTCTGGTGAGTACCGATCCGGCTTCCAATGTCGGCCAGGTATTTAGCCAGACTATCGGCCACCGAATCACTGATATCACCACCGTAGAAAATCTTGCGGCGATGGAAGTTGATCCGATGGCTGCGGCACAGGCTTATCGCGACCGTGTGCTCGACCCTGTTCGCGAGCTGATGCCAGCCGATGTGGTCAGCAGCATTGAAGAGCAGCTTTCAGGTTCATGTACCACAGAAATCGCTGCATTTGATGAGTTTACTGGTCTGTTGACCAATCATGAGCTGCGGGAAAAATATGACCATATCGTATTTGATACCGCGCCAACCGGTCACACCATCCGCATGCTTGAGCTGCCGGGAGCCTGGAGCGGTTATCTGGAAGCGAATCCTGATGCCGCCGCTAACCTCGGACCGCTGGTAGGGCTGGAGAAACAACAGCACCAGTACTCCGATGCGGTTAAAGCGCTGTCTGATGCAGCTCTCACACGCTTAGTGCTGGTTGCCCGTGCCCAGGCTTCAACGCTGAAAGAGGTTTCTCATACGCACGATGAGCTGTCTGCTATCGGTTTGCAGCATCAACACCTTGCCATTAATGGTGTGCTGCCGCCGTTTGCGGGTGAGAATGATCCACTGGCGCAGAGTATTCTGGCTCGGGAAGAAAAAGCATTACAGGCAATGCCTGATAATCTGGCTAATCTTCCCCGCTCACAGCTGTATCTGAAGCCATTTAATCTGGTCGGTCTGGAAGCCCTGCGTGAGTTATTTACAGAGAGCAAAGCCTCACTGGCTCTCCCTGCTACCACGCTGAATGCTCTGGATTTACCGAAACTTGCTTCACTGGTTGATGAACTGAGCCAAACTGGCAAAGGGCTGGTCATGACGATGGGTAAAGGCGGAGTGGGCAAAACGACCGTTGCGGCATCAGTCGCGGTATCGCTGGCGAAACGCGGCCACAAAGTCCACCTGACCACATCCGATCCGGCAGCACATCTGTCTTGCACGCTGGATGGCTCTCTGCCCAATCTTCAGGTCAGCCGTATCGACCCTAAGGTAGAGACAGAACGTTATCGCCGCTTTGTCCTGGAAAATCAGGGCAAAGGATTAGATGCAGAAGGGCTGGCGGTGCTGGAGGAAGACCTCCGCTCGCCATGCACTGAAGAGATTGCTGTCTTCCAGGCATTCTCACGGATCATCAAAGAGGCAGACGACCATTTTGTCATTATGGACACCGCGCCAACGGGTCACACACTTTTGCTACTGGATGCGACTGGAGCCTATCACCGGGAAATGGTGCGCCAGATGGGGCAAACACATGACCATGTGATGACGCCAATGATGCAATTACAGGACCCGGAGAAGACGAAGGTGATTATCGTGACGCTTGCCGAAACGACACCTGTACTGGAAGCAGCAAACCTGCAGCAGGATTTGCGTCGCGCTGGCATCGAGCCGTGGGCATGGGTTGTTAATAACAGCCTGGCGGCAGCTGAACCGTCTTCACCCCTCCTGAAGACCAGGGCGAACCGCGAGCGGCCTCTTATCTCTGATGTCAAAGAGCTGTATGCAAAGCGTATTGCATTAACAGCGCTACAGAGCGAAGAGCCTGTTGGTATTGACCTGCTGGAAGATATGACGACGTAGTAATGAAGGGGGGCAAATGCCCCCTTCATCTTTATTTCAGTCTTTTACCTGCATTATCAACGACTTTTTCACCATCTTCCTTGGTGAAAGCCGCTTTCTGAGCATCTGGAAGGATATCCAGAACCACCTCCGAAGGACGGCAAAGTTTAGTTCCGAGTGGCGTCACGACAATCGGACGGTTAATCAGAATAGGATGTTGCAGCATAAAGTCGATTAGCTGGTCGTCAGTAAATTTATCTTCTGCAAGACCCAGCTCCTCATACGGCTCGACGTTCTTACGCAACAAAGCCCGGACGGAAATGCCCATATCTGCAATAAGTTTGACAAGCTCATCGCGTGAAGGTGGAGTCTCAAGGTAAAGAATAACGGTCGGTTCAGTACCACTGTTGCGGATCATCTCCAGCGTATTACGCGACGTGCCGCAGGAAGGGTTGTGATAAATGGTGATGTTGCTCATATCAGTATCTCATTACACAGTGAAAGAGAGACGTAGCGCCAGCGCGGCCAGCGTTACAAACAGCACAGGCAGAGTCATGACGATCCCGGTACGGAAATAGTATCCCCAGGTGATGGTCATATTCTTCTGTGAAAGGACATGCAGCCAGAGCAGCGTTGCCAGGCTACCAATAGGAGTAATTTTCGGTCCCAGATCGCAGCCAATCACGTTGGCATAAATCATCGCCTCTTTGATAACGCCTGTTGCGGTGCTGCCATCAATAGAGAGAGCGCCAACCAGCACGGTAGGCATATTATTCATGATGGAAGACAGGAAAGCCGTCAGGAAGCCGGTACCAAACGTCGCGGCCCAAAGTCCTTTATCTGCCAGCACGTTGAGCACACCGGAGAGGTATTCTGTTAGTCCGGCGTTGCGCAGACCATAGACCACCAGATACATCCCCAGAGAGAAGATGACGATCTGCCATGGCGCGCCACGAAGCACTTTGCCAGTGTTAATGGCATGGCCTCGTTTCGCCACCGCAAACAGGATCACAGCGCCAACAGCCGCAATCGCGCTAACCGGGATACCCAACGGCTCAAGGACGAAAAAGCCAACCAGAAGAAGGATCAACACTATCCAGCCGGTTCTGAAGGTTGCCAGATCTTTAATCGCTTTTACCGGTGCTTTCAGGAGAGCCAGGTCGTAAGTCGGTGGAATATCTTTGCGGAAGAACAGATGCAGCATCACCAGCGTGGCGATAATGGCGGCGATATCAACCGGCACCATTACCGACGCATACTCAGTGAAACCCAGCCCAAAGAAGTCTGCAGAAACGATGTTAACCAGGTTCGACACGATGAGTGGCAGACTGGCCGTATCGGCAATAAACCCGGCGGCCATGACAAATGCCAGCGTAGTTCCTTTACTGAAACCTAATGCAAGCAGCATGGCGATGACAATTGGAGTCAGAATCAATGCCGCGCCATCGTTGGCAAACAATGCCGCCACCGCTGCGCCGAGCAAGACGATATAGGTAAACAGCAAACGCCCCCGACCGTTACCCCAACGTGAAACGTGCAGCGCCGCCCATTCGAAAAAGCCGGATTCATCGAGCAGAAGGCTGATAATTATCACGGCAATAAAGGTCGCCGTCGCATTCCAGACGATATTCCACACAACAGGAATATCACCAAAATGGACAACGCCAGAGATCAACGCCAGTACTGCGCCCAGCGTCGCACTCCAGCCGATCCCTAATCCCTTCGGCTGCCAGATAACCAAAACGATGGTCAGGATAAAAATAGCGCCTGCCAGTAACATAAATCCTCCAGACAGGGCGGATACGCCGCCCTGTATAAACAAAATTAAACTGCCAGCTCTCTGAGTTTATCGATGCCTGTGGGCTCTGATGCCAGTACAGGTACTAACGCGATACGTTTGGCATGCGTGCTCTGCACGGCCTTGATCTGTGGAAGCTCTTGTTGAGCACGCAGACAAAGTAATGGTGAATGGGTCTGTGCAATGGAAAGGCTGTTATTAATAATCCAGCCCCAGGGATGAATCCCCGCACGCTCAAGATCGGACTGCAGGTTTGCCGCTTCCAGTACCGGTGTGGTTTCAGGCAGAGTGACCAGAAGGACTTTGGTACGTACTGGGTCCTGAAGCTGCATCATCGGAGTGGTAAAATGACCTTTATCTCCCATCTTCCTGGCAATCTCACGATGATAAGCCCCGGTAGCATCAAGCAGTAATAACGTATGCCCGGTAGGTGCCGTATCCATGACCACAAACCGTTTACCTGCTTCACGGATTACGCGAGAGAACGCCTGGAATACCGCAATCTCTTCTGTGCAAGGAGAACGTAAATCCTCTTCGAGCAGTCGTTTCCCGGCCTCATCCAGATCCCTGCCTTTCGTCTCAAGAACATGCTGACGATAGCGTTCGGTTTCATCGTGTGGATTTATTCTGCTGACCTGCAGGTTATTGAGGCTACCGTCCAGGGTTGTACTCAGGTGCGCAGCAGGATCTGAGGTAGTGAGATGTACATCAAAACCCATGTCCGCAAGTCGGACGGCGATAGCAGCAGCCATCGTAGTTTTACCCACACCACCTTTACCCATCAACATAATCAAACCGTGCTCACTGCGGGCGATATCATCAACCATGGCAGACAGCGACATGTTCTCTGGCTTGTTCTGTATGCTTTGTTCTGGAAGCGATGCTATCTCAGCGTGTTCGTTAAGCAGGCCTTTCAATGCGGACACACCAACCATATTCAGCGGCTGCAGGAATAGAGTGTCTATCGGCAACTCAGCTAACCCGACAGGAAGATTTGTCAGAGCCTCTTGCTCCCGTTGCCATATTGCAGCGGCCAGTGCATCACGTTCTGCTTCTCTCGCTGGCAGGACACCGTTAATGACTACATACTGATTTTTAAGGCCAATGGCTGATAGCTCGTCATGAGTGCGGGCGACTTCCTGCAATGTTGATTTTTGCAATCGCGCAACCAGCACCAGGCGCGTACGTTCAGGATCGGATAATGCCTCGACAGCATGAGCATATTGCTCGCGTTGTTTTTCCAGCCCAGCCATTGGACCAAGACAGGAAGCACCATCCGGGTTACTTTCAATAAAGCTGCTCCAGGCTCCGGGAAGCTGCAGAAGGCGAATAGTGTGGCCCGTTGGGGCAGTATCAAAAATGATGTGATCAAAGTGGGTCAGTAGAGAAGCGTCGGTCAGTAAGCCAGTAAACTCATCGAACGCAGCGATCTCTGTCGTACAAGCGCCTGAAAGCTGCTCGCTGATACTGTTAACGACGTCGTCTGGCAAAAGACCTTTAATTGGGTCAATGATTCTGGCGCGGTATTGCTGGGCAGCGTCCTGTGGGTCGATCTCCAGCGCCGAAAGGCCTGGCACCGAAGACACGGACTGGATAGTGTTGCCAATAGACTGATCGAATACCTGACCGACGTTAGACGCCGGATCAGTACTGACAAGCAGGACGCGCTTACCCTGTTCTGCCAGGCGTATAGCTGTAGCGCAGGAAATTGAGGTTTTACCTACTCCTCCTTTGCCAGTGAAAAACAGGTAAGGCGGGATATTCTGTAAAAAATTCATAAGTCCTCCTGACATAATCAACAACAGGAAGTATTACCACCACAGCAGCTTGTCGGAGCCACTCCTACTTTCTCCAGCGGAATACCAAACCAGCGAGCCAGTTCAGCGCGTTTGGGATATCGCCCCGCCATCACCGTTTCACCATCCAGCAACAGTAGCGGAAGCCCTTCGGCGCCTGATGCTTCAAGGAATGATTTCACTTTTTCGTTCTGAACGAAGCTCATAGGCTGCTGCGCCAGGTTAAAACGTTCGATCTGAACACCACGCCCTTTCAGCCATTGCACATCAGCAGAAAAATCGACCAGAACCTGATCAACATCTGAACCACAAACGCCGGTACTGCAGCACATCGCAGGATCAAACACGGTTAACGTTTTCATCTTTAACACCTCATATTTGTAAAACCATATATGTATAGGCAAATTTTTTAGATACAAACAGCTTTACCACTGCCAGAGCAGTTTGCTGATGCCAGCTTACGGGCGATGGCCTGAACGTCGTCCTGTTGGCTTAACCAGGCCTGCTCAATCACCTGAGCAGCCCAGGAAGGAATATGCGGGGATAAGCGATAATGAACCCATTTCCCCTGCTTGCGATCCAGCAACAGGCCACTTTCCCTAAGCATCGCCAGATGGCGGGAGATCTTAGGCTGTGACTGTTCTAGCGCAGTGCAAAGGTCGCACACGCACAGCTCTCCCATCTCTCTGAGCAGCAGCACGATACCCAGACGAGTTTCATCGGACAGGGTTTTGAAAAGTTGTAGGGGTGAGATTTCTGGCATTATATGCTCCGGCTTTGAATGAGCATTGTCGGCTTCAAAAAGAAACAAGTCAAATACATATACGATTTATCATATGTAAAGTTAGTTGTCACTATGAGGCTGTAAAAACGTCCTGCAGGGGAAAGCTACGTTAGCAGAACAGGTAAAAGGGTCTTTTGAGGCAACTCAAATAAATGAAACATTGCTTAACGTGAGTTTTCGTTCCACTGAGCGTCGGACCCCGATTATCCTGGGGTCGTCTCAGAAAACGGAAAATAAAGCACGCTAAGCCGGTGGCAGCGGTCGCAATGGCCTAAACTTCCCCGCACCGACCTTGGCGCTGCTGCGCCATAGGTAATCGCCGGTCAGGTTGATGTGCTCCCACCCCAGCGGCGACAGATATTGCAACAATGTGTCGTCCAGCGCCGTGCCGTTGCCACGCAAAGCACTGGTGGCACGCTCCAGATATACCGTGTTCCACAACACGATGGCCGCCGTCACCAGATTGAGGCCGCTGGCCCGGTAGCGCTGCTGCTCAAAACTGCGGTCGCGGATTTCACCCAATCGGTAGAAGAAGACCGCCCTGGCCAGCGCGTTGCGCGCCTCGCCCTTATTCAGCCCCGCATGGACGCGGCGGCGCAGCTCCACGCTTTGCAGCCAATCCAAAATGAACAGCGTGCGCTCGATGCGCCCCAGCTCGCGCAACGCCACGGCCAAGCCGTTCTGGCGCGGGTAGCTGCCGAGTTTGCGCAGCATCAGCGAAGCCGTTACCGTGCCTTGCTTGATGGAGGTGGCCAGCCGCAGAATTTCATCCCAATGGGCGCGTATTTGCTTGATGTTCAGCCTGTCGCTGCTAATCATCGGCTTGAGCGCGTCATAGGCGGCATCGCCCTTGGGGATGAATAGCTTGGTTTCGCCCAAGTCACGGATACGCGGCGCGAAGCGAAATCCCAGCAAATGCATCAAGCCAAACACGTGATCGGTGAAGCCTGCCGTGTCGGTGTAGTGTTCCTCGATGCGCAAGTCCGACTCGTGGTACAGCAGGCCATCAAGCACGTAAGTTGAATCACGAATGCCCACGTTGACCACCTTGGCACTGAAGGGCGCGTACTGGTCGGAGATATGGGTGTAGAAAGTCCGTCCTGGACTGCTTCCATACTTCGGGTTGATATGACCAGTGCTTTCTGCTTTGCTGCCGGTTCTGAAGTTCTGGCCGTCCGACGATGACGTGGTGCCGTCACCCCAGTTGCCGGCGAAGGGTTGCCGAAACTGCGCATTCACCAGCTCGGCCAGCGCCGTCGAATAGGTTTCATCGCGGATGTGCCAGGCTTGCAGCCAAGACAGCTTGGCGTAGGTGGTGCCAGGGCAGGACTCGGCCATTTTGGTCAGACCCAGGTTGATCGCGTCGGCCAGGATCGTCGTCAACAGCAAGGTTTTGTCCTTGGCCGTGTCGCTGGTCTTCAGGTGTGTGAAGTGGCGGGTGAAGCCCGTCCATTCATCGACCTCCATCAGCAACTCGGTGATTTTGAGGTGCGGCAGCAGCATAGCTGTCTGGTCGATCATGGCTTGCGCGGCGTCTGGTACTGCCGCGTCCAGCGGCGTGATCTTCAGGCCTGACGCGGTGGTGATGATGGCATCCGGTAAGTCGTTGGCCGCAGCCATGCGGTTGACTGTGGCGAGTTGCGCCTCCAACAATTCCAACCGGTCATGCAGGTATTGGTCGCAGTCGGTGGCCACTGCCAGCGGCAATTCGCTGGCCAGCTTCAAAGTGGCGAACTTCTCGACCGGCACCAGGTATTCGTCGAAGTCCTTGAACTGGCGAGAACCCTGCACCCAGACATCACCGGAGCGCAGCGCGTTCTTCAGCTCCGACAGGGCGCATAACTCGTAGTAACGCCGGTCGATGCCGTCGTCGGTCAGAACCAGCTTTGCCCAGCGCGGCTTGATGAATGCGGTTGGCGCATCGGCGGGCACCTTGCGCGCGCTGTCGCTGTTCATGCCGCGCAGCATGTCGATGGCATCGAGCACACCCTTGGCGGCGGGCGCAGCCCGCAATTTGAGCACGCCCAGGAACTGCGGCGCGTAGCGGCGTAGCGTGGCATAGCTTTCACCGATGTGGTGCAGGAAATCAAAGTCGGCAGGCCGCGCCAATGTTTGCGCTTCGGTGACGCTGGCGGCGAAGGTGTCCCAGGGCATAACGGCCTCGATGGCGGCGAACGGATCGCTGCCGCTTTGCTTGGCCTCAATCAACGCTTGACCGATGCGCCCATACATCCGCACCTTGTCGTTGATCGCCTTGCCGGAAGCCTGGAACTGCTGCTGATGCTTGTTCTTGGCCGCGTTGAACAGCTTGCCGATGATGCGATCGTGAAGGTCGATGATTTCATCGGTGACGGTGGCCATGCCTTCGATGGCCAGCGCTACCAGCGTGGCATAGCGTCGTTGCACCTCGAACTTTGCCAGATCAGCAGGCGTCATCTGGCCACCTTCACGAGCGATTTTGAGCAGGCGGTTCTGGTGAACCTGCCGCTCGATGCCTGCGGGCAGATCAAGTGCTTGCCAGGATTTCAGGCGCTCAATATGTTCGAGCATGTGGCGAGAGTTCGGTTTGGCAGGCGACTGGCGCAGCCATGCCAGCCACGTCACTTTACTGCCGTCCTTGCGCTTGAGAAGTTCGTCCAGGCGCTGACGGTGGGGTGATAACAAAGAATCGGTCAGCGCCGCGTAAATGCGTCGGTTGGCACGGGTGATGGCCTCGGCGCTTGCGCGCTCGATGGCATTCATGGCGGGCAGGATAATGCTCTGCCGCCGCAGATTCTCGACAAGTGCGCTCGCCAGCACGATGCCTTTGTCGGTCTGCAAGGCCAGCTCGGTCAATGTATGCACGGCTTGCCGATAGTGGCTCATGGTGAAGGGCTTGAACCCAAAAACCGTTTGCAGCTCGACCAAGTGCTCCCGCCGTGTCTGTTCGCGCTGGCCGTACTCGCTCCAACTTTCCACTGGCATCTTGAGTTGCGCGGCCACCATGCGCAACAGGGGCGGAAACGGAGGCTCATCGACGCCCAAAAAGGTGCCAGGGAATCGCAAGTAGCAAAGCTGCACAGCGAAGCCCAATCGATTCGCGGCGCCGCGACGCTGACGGATCACCGACAGGTCGGTTTCGTTGAACATGTAGTGCCGTATCAGTTCGTCTTTGGCATCTGGCAGTGCCAGCAGGCTTTCGCGCTCGGTGGCGGACAGGATTGAGCGGCGTGGCATGGTCAGTCTTCCCGCAGGTACTGGTACAAGGTTTCGCGGCTGATGCCGAAGTCACGGGCCACCAAGGTTTTTTGGTCGCCTGCCGCAACTCGCCGTTTCAACTCGGCAATTTGTTCGCTGTTCAGCGATTTCTTTCGTCCCCGGTAGGCACCGCGCTGCTTGGCCAGCACGATTCCCTCGCGCTGACGTTCGCGGATCAGGGCGCGCTCGAACTCAGCGAAGGCTCCCATGACCGACAGCATCAGATTGGCCATCGGTGAGTCCTCGCCGGTGAACTTCAGCCCTTCTTTGACGAACTCCATGCGCACGCCCCGTTGTGTCAGCCCTTGGACGATGCGGCGCAGGTCATCAAGGTTGCGTGCCAGCCTGTCCATGCTATGCACCACCACGGTGTCGCCCTCGCGGACGAAGGCCAGCAGCCTTTCCAGCTCGGGACGCTGGGTGTCCTTGCCAGAAGCCTTGTCGGTGAACACCCGCGCCACCTGAACACCCTCCAATTGCCGTTCCGGGTTCTGGTCGAAGCTGCTGACGCGGACATAGCCGATGCGTTGACCTTGCAAGATGCCTCCAAAGGCAAAAGTGTCAGGATGAAATCTATTACCTTTGACGGAATATGTCAATCAATAGGAAATTTAACTCTATTCTGACATCGTTTGCTGTCGTTTTCAGAAGACGGCTGCACTGAACGTCAGAAGCCGACTGCACTATAGCAGCGGAGGGGTTGGATCCATCAGGCAACGACGGGCTGCTGCCGGCCATCAGCGGACGCAGGGAGGACTTTCCGCAACCGGCCGTTCGATGCGGCACCGATGGCCTTCGCGCAGGGGTAGTGAATCCGCCAGGATTGACTTGCGCTGCCCTACCTCTCACTAGTGAGGGGCGGCAGCGCATCAAGCGGTGAGCGCACTCCGGCACCGCCAACTTTCAGCACATGCGTGTAAATCATCGTCGTAGAGACGTCGGAATGGCCGAGCAGATCCTGCACGGTTCGAATGTCGTAACCGCTGCGGAGCAAGGCCGTCGCGAACGAGTGGCGGAGGGTGTGCGGTGTGGCGGGCTTCGTGATGCCTGCTTGTTCTACGGCACGTTTGAAGGCGCGCTGAAAGGTCTGGTCATACATGTGATGGCGACGCACGACACCGCTCCGTGGATCGGTCGAATGCGTGTGCTGCGCAAAAACCCAGAACCACGGCCAGGAATGCCCGGCGCGCGGATACTTCCGCTCAAGGGCGTCGGGAAGCGCAACGCCGCTGCGGCCCTCGGCCTGGTCCTTCAGCCACCATGCCCGTGCACGCGACAGCTGCTCGCGCAGGCTGGGTGCCAAGCTCTCGGGTAACATCAAGGCCCGATCCTTGGAGCCCTTGCCCTCCCGCACGATGATCGTGCCGTGATCGAAATCCAGATCCTTGACCCGCAGTTGCAAACCCTCACTGATCCGCATGCCCGTTCCATACAGAAGCTGGGCGAACAAACGATGCTCGCCTTCCAGAAAACCGAGGATGCGAACCACTTCATCCGGGGTCAGCACCACCGGCAAGCGCCGCGACGGCCGAGGTCTTCCGATCTCCTGAAGCCAGGGCAGATCCGTGCACAGCACCTTGCCGTAGAAGAACAGCAAGGCCGCCAATGCCTGACGATGCGTGGAGACCGAAACCTTGCGCTCGTTCGCCAGCCAGGACAGAAATGCCTCGACTTCGCTGCTGCCCAAGGTTGCCGGGTGACGCACACCGTGGAAACGGATGAAGGCACGAACCCAGTGGACATAAGCCTGTTCGGTTCGTAAGCTGTAATGCAAGTAGCGTATGCGCTCACGCAACTGGTCCAGAACCTTGACCGAACGCAGCGGTGGTAACGGCGCAGTGGCGGTTTTCATGGCTTGTTATGACTGTTTTTTTGTACAGTCTATGCCTCGGGCATCCAAGCAGCAAGCGCGTTACGCCGTGGGTCGATGTTTGATGTTATGGAGCAGCAACGATGTTACGCAGCAGGGCAGTCGCCCTAAAACAAAGTTATACAAATGAAAGGAGTCAGCAGTGAGCAAAACAATAGCAGTATTTGCGAGTGCCAGAAGGAATGGCAATACAGGTAGACTTATAGATTGGATCTCTTCTGAGCTAGATATTGGTGTAATCAATTTGTTGGATAAAGACATATCACCCTATGACTATGATCACAAAAACATAGGCGATGATTTTCTTTCTGTGATGAATCAATTGCTAGATTACGAGAATATAATTTTGGCAACGCCAGTTTATTGGTACGGCCCAAGTGCTCAAATGAAGGTATTTATTGATAGAACATCGGATTTTCTGGATGTTGATGAGCTAAAGGATATTGGTAGGCGGCTGCGCAGTAAAACAGGTTTTGTTGTTTGCACATCCATTAGCAGCGATGCTGATAGCTCATTTCTCAATTCATTTAAAGATACCTTCAGATATCTTGGCATGGGCTATGGCGGCTATGTTCACGCAAACTGCGAAAACGGTTTCAATTCTCAAGATTACCAAGCCGATGTTGATAGGTTTATTCATCTTGTAAAAAACAATTGATTTCCAAAATGGTCAATCTGGTTACCAGCAAAATTTGTATAACAAGTCGTTCAAGCCGACGGCGCTACGCGCCGCGGCTTAACTCCAGCGTTAGATGCTTTGCTGTGCGCACAAATTTCGGCCAGCAACAAGACTGTTTTTTTTTCTTAAATCGAACCTAAAATTTCTTCGCGGAACTCCATGGAGAAATATTTTGAAAAATTGGTTATTTCTGGCTACGGCCATTATTTTTGAGGTCATTGCAACCTCTGCGCTCAAGTCTAGTGAGGGCTTTACTAGGTTAGTACCGTCTTTTATCGTCGTAGCGGGATACGCTGCTGCTTTTTATTTCCTGTCGCTGACACTCAAATCGATTCCTGTTGGAATCGCCTACGCAGTTTGGTCGGGCCTCGGGATCGTCTTGGTCACTGCGATTGCATGGGTTTTGCATGGTCAAAAACTAGATATGTGGGGATTTGTTGGTGTCGGCTTCATTATCAGCGGCGTTGCTGTGCTCAACTTGCTATCTAAGGCAAGTGTTCACTAAAACGGTCGCATCTAACCATTCCGTCGAGAGGGACCGCCCACAAGCTGCGCTTGCGGGTTCCCTTCGCGGCTTCGCCGCTACGGCGGCCCCTCACGTCAAACGTTGAACGACAGCTTTCCCAAAAGCTCTACGGCTGCTCTGGGTCGACACCGGTAATCGGATCGTTGCCGCACTGAACAGCGCCCCGTTCCAGGTCGCCTCCATTTATGCGGCTGAACCGAGGGAGAGCAGCTTTACGCCGTCTGGCCGCAGTTCGCCCTTGGGCGACACGTGCCGGTAGAGCGTCTGCCGGGTAATCCCGAGTTCTTCGCAGAGATCGCCCACCTTGGTTTCCGGTTGCCCCATGCTGGCCATCGCCAGGCGTAGCTTGGCGGCGGTCATCTTGAAGGGGCGCCCCCCTTTCCTGCCGCGAGCGCGCGCCGAGATAAGTCCAGCGACTGTTCGCTCGGAAATCAACTCACGCTCGAACTCGGCCAGCGCGGCAAAAATACCGAACACAAGCTTGCCGGCGGCAGTCGTCGTGTCGACCGCCGCACCGTGACCGGTCAGGACCTTCAGGCCCACGCTACGCGCAGTTAGGTCGTGCACGGTGTTGATCAGGTGGCGCAGATCACGGCCAAGCCGATCGAGCTTCCACACGATCAGCGTGTCCCCTTCACGAAGCGCCTTCAGGCAAGCAGCCAACCCTGGGCGATCATCGCGCCTGCCCGAGGCCAGATCCTCGTAAAGGTGCGCAAGGCTCACACCAGCGGCGATGAGCGCATCGCGTTGCAAATTGGTGGACTGGGATCCGTCCGCCTTCGATACCCGCATGTAGCCGATCAGCACCTTTTCACCCGTCACGTATACGTTCGATTATGTGACAGTGTGAACCGGAAAGTTCTGGTCGTCAAAATTTGTCACTTAACCCGTCATTCTGTCTAAGACATGCAAAGGGCTCATCAGGCTCGTAATGTGACAAAAATTCCGTGGGGATGCCTTCCTTCGCGAAGGTAGCGCGCAACTGTTCCAGGGAAGCGGGGTCGCGCCGACCATAGGAAGCCAACGCGAACAGCGAGCGTGCCGTCTCGGGGTCGTGCCGCGCTTCAATGATGGCGTCATCAATGGCCTTGACCGCACGCTGCCAGTGATCGACGGGTTCGGGCTTCAGCGCTTTCGCCGGCAGGCCACTGGTGAACCCGGTTTGGGGCTCGGACCAGAACAGCTTTGCATGCTCGCCTGGCGGGCTAATATCCCTCACCTCAATCAAGCTGATTGCCGTTGCCGCCGCCTCCAGCATCTGCAATCGTACTGCCGGGTTCAGGGTTTCATACGGTCGCCACAGACTTTGCCCAGCACGCAGCGGATGCCCGCAGCCTTCCCATACTTGGCGGAGATACCCCGCGCAGGTTCCGCACGTCGAAAGCGGGGTGTTCAGCTCATCGAGCAGCGTGCGTATTAGCCGAAACCACAATCCAGCGTGGATGCGTCGGCGCGGCAGCTCCACATGGCCGGTCGTCAGTGCCTGCCAGGTACGCCGGTCCATCACTGCAATCGCGTCGCTGGCGGTGCGCGGCGCAGTGTCGGCGTTATCCCAGCCGAGAAACCGCCCAGGCACGCCCCAATAGGATTCCAGCCAGCAACCATGCAGCGGGCAGCTCAGCATCAGGGGCAGCTTCCATGCAAGCAGTACGGCTTGGTTTGCCGGGTCGTTCAGACAGAGCGGACAGGCGCGATGTATCGGCTGGCTGGGCAGCCAGGCACGCCAGTTCGTGATGGATCGCGTCCTACGGCGGAGTTTCGGCAGCAGCACCGAGAGCTGGAACGCATAGGTTTCCAATGCGTCTGGAATCTGATCATCAAGGCTATCCAGTAGCCAAGGCACCCAGCCGGCGAAACTCATGCAACGCAGCCGGTCCAGCTCGATGCCGCTCCGCTGGAAGAGCATCATCAGCAGCGACAGTGGTGGCGCGGTATCCAGGTCATCAACCTGGCCGTGACCAAGATCGTGCTCCAGCAGGTCGGACACCTCCATGTGATAGCAAAGGGCCACGCGGTTGAGCCATGAAGACAAGGCTTCGCCTTCCTTGGGAGCCGGATGCAGCGGCCAGCGTGGCGCTGGCTTCACATCAGTTCCCGCTCGAATTGCCGACGCCGCTCGCTTGGGCCGGTGTAATCGGCCATGCTGAGCGTGCGGTGGTTGATCGCTTCCTCGCCGCTCTCCACGGCGACGAGGGCCGCCGCCATCAGCAAGTGCGCCAGTTCGCCGATGGTGCCCTCGCTGCGTGTGAGCAGGTAGCGGGCCATGTCCAGCGTGGCAATCGACGAGGGTCGCCGCAATGGAAGCGAAGCGGCGAAGCTGGCCAGCAGTGAGCAGCAATCGTCGTTGGCCTCCCACACCGGCAGCATCATGGGCTCGAAGCGGTTTTCCAATTGGTCATCCGAGCGGATGGCCAGGTAGGCGTCGCGCGTGCCGACCCCGACCAATGGGATGCGCAGCTCATTGCCGAGGAAGCGCAGCAGGTTGAGAAATTCCCGCCGGTTGACGCTGTTGCCGGCCAAGACGTTGTGCAGCTCGTCGATCACCAGCATGCGCACGCCGACCTTGCGCAGCAGTGCCAGCGCCAGTTGCTCCATTTCCGGCAGCCGTGGGCGCGGGCGCAATGGTGCCCCCATCGCGGCAAGTAGCGCGACGTAGAAGCGGATCACCGACGGTTCGGACGGCATCTGCACGACCAGCACCGGCATGTGTTCCTGGTCCGCGTCGGAGCTGGCCGGATGCGTGCGCCGGAATTTCTCGATGATCATCGACTTGCCGTTGTTGGTCGGGCCAACCAGCAGCAGGTTGGGCATGCGTTGCTTGTTTGGCCACGCATACAGGGTTTCCAGCCGGTTCAGCGCCTCGACCGCGCGCGGGTAGCCGATCCAGCGGTCGGCGCGAAGGCGCTGGATGCGCTCGTCCGCCGGCAGCCGAGCCAGCCCCTGTGCAGCTGGCAGCAGGTGTGACAAGTCGATGATGGGATATTCGTCCACGGCTACCACTCCTCGATCTGGTCGAACGGTTTGGCCGGAGGCAGGTTGTCTGCCTGCGGATCAGCAACGTCCGTTTTCGGCGGAATCGGCTTGTCCGGCGGAGGCGATGCCTTGAGGTGCTGGCGTCGATCCGCGTCGCGCCGCGCCTTGCGCGTGGCCTTCTGTGCGGTGGTCACGATCTCGCGCATCTGCCCGATCATGCGGAACAGCGCCGACTCATCCACCTGTTCGCGTCCCTGCTGCCGCAATTTCGTCAGCGCCTGCCGTTGTTCCCAGAGGGTGACAGCCGGGTGCGACAAGGTACGGTAGGGGATTTCCAGGTAATGCTGCCCCTCCGGTTCCAGCACCCAGATACGGCTGATGTCACGCGGGTCGCGCCGGATCAGGAAAGCGGGCAAGCGGTCGCGTCGTGCGATCCACGGTTTGAGCGCATCGGCGTAGTAGTGAATGTGGTCGATGACAAAGCCGGTGCGAGTCAGAGTACGGCGAATGATGGGCAGGAAATCGACCAAAAAAGCCAAGGCGCGGGTGACGACAGCCGGTACACCGACACGCGCCACGGCTTCTGACCAGCGCGCCGCCGGCGGCTGAAGCAGGCCGTTGTGCACAGAGCCGTGATAGGTGCCCACCGCCAACGTGAGCCAGCGCTCCAGCTCACGCAATGTCAGGGCGGCCTTGTTTTCGGAATCGTAGTCCCCGCGCTGGTCAGGGTTGGAGAAGGTCGTCCCTGGCAATTCATCGTGGATCATCTGCATCGCCGTACCGATGATCCGTTCCACGATGCCGCCGTAGTGCGGCTGCCCTGGCGGACGATAGTCCAACCGGATGCCGTGCTGCTCGCAGCCACGGCGCAGCGCCTCGCTCTTGAACTCGGCCGCGTTGTCCAAGTAGAGCAGCCTGGGCTTGCCGCTCATCGGCCAATCCATTTCTATATTCAGACCCTCCAGCCAGGGACGCTTGTCGCAGGCGACATGCACAAGGCACAGGCCGACCGAAACAGATGACGGCGCTTCCAGCGTGACGACCATGCCGAGCACGCAGCGGGTAAACACGTCGATGGCGATGGTCAGATACGGACGGCCAATCGGTTGCCGGTCGCGCTCGTCCACCACGATCAGGTCGATGACCGTGTGATCAATCTGCACTTGTTCCAGTGGCGCGGTCACGGCGGGAGGCTCACCACCGACACCTTGCAGGCTGCGGGACGCATCCTGACCTTCCCGGCGGCGAGTGGCCTTGAGCGGGTCGAGGCCGGCGATCCGCAGGGCCAAAGTGTTGCGCGCCGGCACCCGTAGCTTTTGCGCTTTGCAAGCCTGCGCGACCTCGCGGTGGAACGCCGCCAGGCTACGCTTCTGCTTGGTCAGGAAGCGCTTTTGCAGCAACTCGCGGATGATGCGCTCAACTGATTCCGGCAAGCGTCCCTTGCCTTTTCCGCCGCCGGACTGGCCGGGAACCAGGTCCGTCACAAACCCAGCACCTTGCCGGGCACGCCGGATCAGGACATACACCTGCCGCCTGGATAGGCCCAGCGCTTGAGCAGCGGCATCGGCGGCTTCATGCCCAACCACTTCAAGCGCTGCCAGCGGCCCGATGATTTCGGTCCGGTGCCGGGCCTGTGCCCATGCCGCATCGGGCAGGGTGGCCACGCCCTGCTCGGCAATTGGTAATGTGTCTGACGCCATGCTCACACCTCGCTTTGGTGCACACGAGTATTGAGCATAGTCGAGATTGGTGCAGATGACTTCTGATATTGCGTGGTCAGGAGCCGACTGCACACCTGGCGTTACGCCCCGTCAATTGGTGCAGTCGTCTTCTGAAAATGACAGGCGGCAAGCTGTCGCACAACTTAGGAATTTCGCGACAAATTGATCGCGCCCCGGAATGCGAAGCCCCGCTGTCGGCCATTGTCTGAAGTTCCTCACGGGCAGGCGCTTGATACTTTACTAACTTGTCTGTAAAGTTTGGCTACTCTCACTGAATGGTGCTATCATGCCTGCCGCCCACTCGAACCGCTGGGTTCTTCTGGTGACCGTCGCCGCCGGTCTCCTGCTTATCGTTCTGGACAATTCGGTCCTCTACACGGCCCTGCCTACCCTGACGCGCGAGCTTGGCGCGACGGCAACGCAAGGGTTGTGGATCATCAACGCATACCCCCTCGTCATGGCCGGCCTGCTGCTCGGCACCGGGACGCTGGGTGACAGGATCGGTCACCGGCGCATGTTCCTCATCGGCCTCGTGCTGTTCGGTGTCGCGTCGATTGTGGCGGCCTATTCGCCTACAGCGGAAATCCTGATCGGGGCGCGGGCCTTTCTGGCGGTCGGCGCGGCGGCGATGATGCCCGCGACACTCGCCCTCATCCGCGTCACCTTCGAGGATGACCGGGAACGCAACATCGCCATTGCGATCTGGGGGTCGTTGTCGGTCGTCGGCGCTGCGCTCGGACCGATCATCGGCGGTTTTCTGCTCGGCCATTTCTGGTGGGGGTCGGTGTTCCTCATCAATGTGCCGGTAGTGGTCGCTGCCTTCATTTCGGCGCTGATCGTTGCGCCGAAGGTGGCCGGCGATGCGACCAAGCCTTGGGACGTGGTGTCGTCGTTTCAGGCATTGGTGGCGCTGTCGGCTTTTGTGATCGCGATCAAGGAATCTGCCCATGCCGGGCAGTCGTGGGCCGTCCCCGCTATTTCGCTGCTGGTTGCCATCCTCGCCGGAGCGCTGTTCGTCCGCCGGCAACTGCGCCTGCCGTTCCCGCTGCTCGACTTCTCGATCTTCCGCAATGCCGCGTTCACATCGGGCGTTCTAGCGGCCGCGTTCTCCCTGTTCGCCATCGGCGGTGTTGAGCTTGCTACGACGCAACGCTTCCAGCTCGTTGCGGGCTTCACGCCGCTGGAAGCCGGGATGCTGGTTTCGGCGGCGGCGCTCGGATCATTGCCGACTGCGCTGCTCGGTGGTGCATTCCTGCATCGTATTGGCCTACGTATCCTTATAGCTGGCGGGCTTGCGGCGGGATCGCTGGCGGTCCTGCTTGCGACATGGGGCATCACTCATGGCCTTGGCTGGCTGATCGCCGGTCTGGCGCTGACCGGTGCCGGCGTAGGTGCAACAATGTCGGTGGCATCAACGGCTATTGTGGGCAATGTGCCTGTGCATCGCGCCGGCATGGCGTCGTCGGTCGAGGAAGTGTCCTACGAGTTTGGCAGTCTGTTCGCTGTCACAATTCTCGGAAGTCTTTTGGCCTACCTCTATACGGTCAACGTCGTGTTCCCCGCCGGAACCTCGGAAGCGGCCCGCGACAGCATGGCGTCGGCGCTGGTCTTTGCCAACGAGGCGGGGGCCGATGGTGTTGTCGTGCGTCAAGCGGCAGGAATCGCATTCGACCACGCCTATACGGTCGTCATGTACGTGGCGGCGGGTGTTCTGGCCGTGGGTGCCCTGATCACCGGCATCCTGTTGCGGCGCTACGGTCCCGGCTCGCAATCGTCAGCCTATCCCACACAACACTAAGGAAGCCGACATGGCGAGAGCCAGCAAGCGCCTCGAAGTGCTTGAAGCCATTGTGAGCATCATCGAGCGTGACGGCCTCACCGCCGTCACCCTCGACGCCGTAGCGCTCGAAACCGGCATGACACGCGCCGGCCTTCTGTATCATTTCCCGTCGCGCGAAGCCCTGATCCTCGCCACCCATGAGCATCTGACTCGCTCATGGGAACAGGAGCTGGAAGCGAGCGCCGGCAACACCTCGGACAGGGCGACAGACGCCGAACGACACGCCGCCTACATCAACACCTGCGCAAGAGCTGCCCGGCGGGTCGAACTGCTGCTCATACTGGAAAGCTCCGACAATCGGCAGCTTGGCGATCTGTGGCAACAGGTCATCGACCGCTGGGCACCTCCTGCGCCGATTGGAAACGACGCTGCCGAGTTGGACAGGTTCATTTCGCGCCTTGCCGCCGATGGGCTGTGGATTCACGAGGCGCTGTCGTCGCGCCCGCTCCCCGAGCAACTGCGCAAGCGTATCGCGGCGCGCCTCGTCGCGATGGCCGCCGGACCTGTTGAGGCGGAAGAAAACCTCCCGAAATAACTGGTGTCCCCCCACAACCCTACTGCGCCGGTGCTGCCGGCGCTTTCACGGTGATGGTGCATTGCTGATCTGAACCGGCCGTGCGCGCGGCCTCGGCGCATTGCCCGATCGCCTCGGCATTGTCGCGCACGAGCTGCGAGGAATCGGCCACGCCGCGCCAGCTTCGGGGATCGGCCACCCGCATCATGGTGACGCCGGCGTTCCATCGGTCCTGACCTATGACGGTGTCGTTTTCAGAAGACGGCTGCACTGAACGTCAGAAGCCGACTGCACTATAGCAGCGGAGGGGTTGGATCCATCAGGCAACGACGGGCTGCTGCCGGCCAATAGCCGACAATGACGACACTGGAAATCCCCGCCTGTGAGCGTCGGCTCAGGGCGGGACAGCGTCATCCAGCTACCTGCGCCACTGACTCAGCCTTGTCCAGCCGGCCGCGCCGCACGAACAGACTGACCAGCCGTTGACGGATCGCCACCTGGAGTTCCGCCAGTTGTTCCGGCGTGATGCGAATTTCACCCGCTCGACGAGCGCAACACCGGCGCCGCCTACGCCAAGAACCGGCGAATCGAACTCAAACTCACGAACCGCTGAGCGCCGCGTCACCGCGCTGCTGCGCCAGCCAGTCGCGCGGGGCGCAGCCCATGCGCACGCGGAAGGCGCGCGCCAGAGCGTTCGGGCTGCCGTAGCCGACGCGGTCGGCCACCACCGCCACCGGCCGCCCCTGCTTGAGCAGGGTGCAACTGACGTTCATCCGCCAGTCGGCCAGATAGTCGCCCGGCGTGACGCCCACCGCGTCCTTGAACGCGGCGGCGAAGCGCGCGCGTGACATGCCCGCCTTCGCCGCCAGCGCCTCGAGCGACCACGCGGTCTGCGGCGCATCGTGCATGGCGGTTATGGCGCGCGCGAGTTTCGGGTCGGCCAGGCCCGCCAGCAGTCCGGTGGCGCCAAGCCGCCCATCCATCAGATAACGCAGCAACTGGATCAGTAGCAACTCGCACAAGCGGTCGATGGCGGCCTGCCGACCGCACTGGTCGCGCTCGGCTTCGGCAAACAGCAACTCTAGCGTCGGCCCGAGGCCGGGCAAGTCCGCCAACGGAATCAGCAGCATCGACGGCAAGGCCATGGCCAACGGATTGCCCGTCGAAGCGCCCAGGTCGACCTCCGCACACAACTGCTCAGCGGTATCGCCGGGGGCGGCGACAAAACGATGCGACGCCACGCGCGGATAAAACAGCAGGCTCGGCTCGGTAACCAGCAGATCTTCATGCACGGGCGAACGCGCCGTAATCGGGCCGCGCCGCACCAGATGGATATAGCCATGCGGCGCCGCGTAATGATGCTGCCCACAGAAGGCGCCGCTGTGAAAAACGCGCGCCGAAAGCGAGTAGTGCCGGAGCAAGCCGGCCAGTCGATCCGCCATTCCACTCTCCATATAAGACGATAGGTTACGTATTTGATACTTTACGTGCCATATCGTACCAAACAAAGGGCGATCATGCCCACGTGCTCTTGCACCTCACCCACTACGGAGATAGACATGACCCAAATCGCCCCCCTGACCATCGACACCGCTGACGCCGCTACCGCTGCCACACTCAAGGCCGTCAAAGCCAAGCTTGGCATGGTGCCGAACCTGTTCGCCACGCTGGCCCACGCGCCGGCGGCGCTCAATGGCTACCTCGGCTTGTCCGAAACGCTGGGCACCGGCCGCCTGAATGCCTCCCAGCGCGAGATCGTTGCGCTCGCTGCCGCTCAAGCCAATCGCTGCCAGTATTGCCTGAGCGCACACACCCTGATCGGCAAAGGTGCCGGACTGTCGGCAGAGGCCATCGCCGCGGCCCGCACCGGCCAGGCGGCCAACGCACTTGACGATGCAATCGCCGGCTTTGCCCGCGCGCTGGTCGAGCAACGCGGCGTGGTGTCGGCCGACGCCATGGCCAACTACCGCCGCGCGGGGCTCGACGACGGCCTGATACTGGAAGTGATCGCCAACGTCGCGCTGAACACGCTCACCAACTACACCAACCACATCGCCGACCCCACGGTGGATTTCCCCGTGGTCGCCGTCTGATCTCCATAGGCATATAAGGAGAACACGATGAAAATCGCACTCACCGGCGCTCTGCTCGCCAGCGCCCTCGTCCTGCCACTGGCCGTCACGGCCGGCGACTAAAGGCCTCGGCCGAGCACTACCGCAAGACCGGCAAGTTCTTGGACGGCGCCACGCTGGTGAAAGAGATCCGCAAGCTCGAAACCAGCGCCATGACCACTGGCAACCCTGTGGTCTGGGGTTCCGATGCGGCCGTGTGGTTCGTGATGGTCAAGGACGCCAAAGGCCGTTTCGCCAGCAACCCCTTGTGGGGCGACGGCTGGGGCTGGGCGCTGTTCAAGGCCGACGCCCCCGCCAAGAATGTCGCCGTCAGCTACGAAGCCGACTGCATGGGCTGCCATGTGCCGGCGGCCAAGACCGACCGCGTATTCATCCAGGGCTATCCGACACTGACCCAGCACTGACTTGCTGCCGGGTTACGCTTCGCGCAGGATGGCACCTCCGTCCTGCGCGAGCCACCCTTTCCGGAAGCGCGCCATGCCGACACTCGACGCCTTTCTGACCGACGTCCGCGCCTGCACGCGCTGCGCACCGCATCTGCCACACGGCGTGCAGCCGGTCTTCCAGTTTCACCCGAGTGCGCCCATCCTCATCGCCGGCCAAGCACCGGGGGCCCGGGTCCATGCCTCAGGCGTGCCCTTCGACGACGCCAGCGGCGCGCGTCTGCGCGCCTGGCTGGGCGTGGACCGCGACACCTTCTACGACCCTACCCGCATCGCCATTCTGCCCATGGGCTTCTGTTATCCGGGCACCGGCAAAAGCGGTGACCTGCCGCTACGCCCGGAGTGCGCCCCCCGCCTGGCGCGAAGCCTTCATGCAGCGTTTCGAGCGCCTGTCGCTGGTCATCGTGCTGGGCAGCTACGCCATGGACTACCACCTCGGTACTGGCAAGACGCCGCTCACCCGGGTGGTCGAAGCCTGGCGCGAGCACTGGCCGCAAGCGTTCCCCCTGCCTCACCCTAGCCCGCGCAACAATCGCTGGCTGGTGCGCAACCCCTGGTTCCAACAAGACGTGCTGCCCGCGCTGCAAGCACGCGTCCAGGCAGTCCTCACCGCCAACCCCAAGGAAACCCCATGACCGACGACACCGCCGCCATTACCGAGCTGCTGCACAAGTACTACGACACCCTGGCCTGGGCGAACGGAGACAGGCACCGGCTTTGGAGCGATGAACGACGGCTTCAGGTGCGGTAGCTGACGCCTGGGACCTCAATCACCGTATGACCGGGTCGAAAGCGGTCCTTTCTCTGACAACATCGCCCTAGCCCGCACTCAACCCCCACAACACATCCAGCACATGTTGCGTAGGCCGCTCGACGTCCCCACCACGGTGGGCAATACCAAGTTGACGCCACAATAAGGGCTGTAATGGCCGCATGACGATCCTGGTATCGGGCAATGGCGTGGAGGCTTCATGCGGCAACAACGTCGCACCATAACCGGCCGCCACTAGGCTTTTGATCGCATCGTTGTAGTTCAGTTGAATACGCGGCGTGGGCTGCCGTCCATCACTGGCGAACCACTCCGAGGTCAAGCGCGAAAGCCGAGTAGTTTTGTCATTCAGAATTAATGGCTGGGCGGCCAGCCAACCGGGGGTCACAACATCCGGGCATTCCCAGCGAGCCGGCAAGAAGGCCATGACCGGGTCCCGCCGCCATGGCTCGATCCGCAATTCCTTCACCGGGGTCTGTGGCAGCGCGACCAGACCGATCTCCAAAGAGCCCTCGGCAAGCTTCTTCAAAGTTTCCTGCGACGTGAGCACCGCGACCTGCACATCGATAGCGGGATGGCGTTGGCCCAACGTCTCCAAAGCTTGCGGCATCAACTGTGCGATGGCCCCTGTGGAGGCACCCAGCCGCACACGCCCGGCCAAGCCCTGCACCTGACGCTCCACGTCCTCAAGCGCCTGCTCCGCATCCGCCAACAGGCGCCGCGCGCGCTCCACCAGCGTTTCTCCAATCGCCGAAGGCTGAATGCGCCCACGTGTGCGCGACAACAGCTTTCCGCCAACCCGCGACTCCAGGTCGGCAATATGCAAACTGACCGTGGGTGGCGCGAGGTGCAGCACACGGGCCGCCTCGGCAAACGAACCCAGGTCGGCAATGGCCACCAACGTGCGCAGACGGTCCAGGCTGATTTCGCGCATGAGTCACTCCTTGTTCAGAAAAGCTGAATTTCATCGTTTAGAAATTCAACTTTTCCTATCTTAGCCCCTCACTGAAGATTGGAACTCCTGATTTCCTATGTCCGAGAGCATTCCATGGCAAGTCCTCTTATATTCATCGACGGCGACCACTCCTCGATCTGATCGAACGGTTTGGCCGGCGGCAGGTTGTCTGCCTGCGGGTCAGCCATGTCCACATCCGGCGGTATGGGCTTGGCCGGTGGCTCCGACGTCTTGAGGTGCTGGCGGCGATCAGCGTCGCGCCGCGCCTTGCGCGTGGCCTTCTGGGCGGTGGTCACGATCTCGCGCATCTGCCCGATCATGCGGAACAGCGCCGACTCGTCCACCTGCTCGCGCCCGAGCTGACGCAATTTGGCCAGCGCCTGGCGTTGTTCCCAGAGGGTGACGGCCGGATGGGACAAGGTGCGGTAGTGGATCTCCAGATAGTGCTGACCTTCCGGTTCCAGTACCCAGATGCGGCTGATGTCGCGCGGATCGCGCCGGATCAGGAAGGCGGGCAAGCGCTCGCGCCGGGCAATCCACGGCTTGAGGGCGTCGGCGTAGTAGTGGATGTGGTCGATGACAAAGCCGGTGCGGGTCAGGGTGCGGCGGATCACCGGCAGGAAATCGACCAAAAACGCGGTGGGGCGGGTAACGACGGCCGGGACGCCAACGCGCTCCACGGCCTCGGCCCAGCGCGCGGCCGGCGGCTGGAGCAGGCCGTTGTGCACGGAGCCGTGATAGGTGCCTACCGCCAACGCGAGCCAGCGCTCCAGCTCGCGCAGCGTCAGGGTGGCCATCTTCTCGGAATCGTACTCGCCGCGCTGGCCGGGATTGGAGAAGGTCGTCCCCGGTAATTCGTCGTGGATCATCTGCATCGCCGTGCCGATGATCCGTTCCACGATGCCGCCGTAGTGCGGCTGGCCTGGTGGGCGATAGTCCAGCCGGATGCCATGCTGTTCGCAGCCACGGCGCAGCGCTTCGCTTTTGAACTCGGCCGCGTTGTCCAGATAGAGCAGCCTGGGCTTGCCGCTCATCGGCCAGTCCATTTCCACATTCAGCCCTTCCAGCCAGGGCCGCTTGTCGCAGGCGGCATGCGCGAGGCATAGGCCGACCGAGACGGCGGACGGCGCTTCCAGCGTGACCACCATGCCGAGTACGCAGCGCGTGAACACGTCGATGGCGAGGGTCAAATATGGGCGGCCAATCGGTTGCCGGTCGCGCTCGTCGACCACGATCAGGTCGATGACGGTGTGGTCGATCTGCACCTGTTCCAGCGGCATGGTGACTTCTGGCGGAATGCCACCCGCGCCTTGCAAGGGACGGGCAGCGTCCTGCCCGCCCCGGCTGCGGGCTATTTTCGCCGGGTGTAGTCCGGCAATCCGCTGGGCCACGGTGTTGCGCGCCGGCACCGGCAGCTTCTGGGTTTTGCACGCCTGCGCGACTTCGCGGTGGAACGCCGCCAGGCTGCGTTTCTGCTTGGTCAGGAAGCGCTTTTGCAGCAGCTCGCGGATGATGCGCTCGACCGGTTCCGGCAAGCGCCCCTTGCCTTTGCCGCCGCCGGATCGGCCGGGCGTCAGGTCTGTTACCAGGCCAGTACCCTGCCGGGCGCGACGGATCAGGACATATACCTGTCGCCGGGACAGGCCCAGCGCTTGGGCTGCCTCATCGGCGGCTTCATGCCCGACCACCTCAAGCGCTGCCAGTGGCCCGATGATTTCCGTCCGGTGCCGGGCTTGCGCCCATGCCTCGTCGGGCAGGGTGGCCACGCCTTGCGCGGCAATCGGTGGAGTGTCTGATGTCATGCCCAAACCTCGCTTTGGTGCACACGAGTATTGAGCATAGTCGAGATTGGTGCAGACGACTCCTGATATTGGGCTGTCAGGAGCCGTATGCACACCAGGCGTTACATCCAGTCAGATGGTGCGGTCGTCTTCTGAAAACGACATTTGCACATGGCATCTGACATCAAGTTAGGGTATGCCTCAATCTGACGGCTGCGAACCGCCAGGGACAGGCGCAATGTCAGATTCTGTCGCGGCCTTGGCGCGTGCCTGGAAGCGTTCATAGCAATCCAGCCCGCAGAAATGTTCGACGTATTCCGCGCCTTCCGGGGTGAAGGCGGCATCGAGCGGAATTTCTTTGCAGCATACGCAGCAGGTGGTGCAACTGGCAGTGTTCGGGGCGTTTGCGTTCATGGTGGTACTCCTCCAGATTGGTAGCGAAGCTCAAAGCTGCCCACTCTCGGCTGGCTGGGAAGCGGTCATGATCTTCCCTTGAAGGCCCGCAGCAGCCGCGTCACAGACAGGACAAACAAGCCGGTCAGCGTGAGGGCTGCAATACCCCAGTGCTCCCCGATGAACGCGCCGGCCGTCGTGCCGGCTAGCACAATGGCGAGAATCGGCAAATGGCAGGGACAGGTGAGCACGGCCAGCGCGCCCCACAAGTAGCCGGTGATCGGTTTGTGCGTCTCAGACGGCAAGTGCTCTGGGCTGTTCATGGCAGACTCTCCGCGTGCTGTGCCGGTTCGGTTGGCATGGCGGCCAGTTGCATTTCGAGGCTGGCCAGGGCCTCGCGCCGACGCTCGACGAGTTGCCGCAACACGGCAAGCTGCGCAGACGCACCGTCACCGTCCGCAGCATCCAGCGCCCGGCACAGCCGCGCCAGTGCGTCCAGGCCGATACCCGCTTCGAAGGCAGCCCGTACAAAGCGCAGCCGTTGCAACGCGGTGTCATCGAACAAGCCGTAGCCGCCCGTGGTGTACGCGACCGGCCGTAGCAATCCGCGCAGCAGGTAGTCGCGCACGATATGCACGCTCACCCCGGCATCAAGGGCCAGCCGGGACACTGTGTAGGCGCTCATTGAACACCTCCTTTTCCTCATCCGGCGCAGCACGAAAGCTGCTTCACGTCCTTGCTGAAGGTCTGCGCCGCGAGCTTCAGCCCTTCGACCATGGTCAGGTAGGGGAACAATTGGTCGGCCAGTTCCTGCACGGTCATACGGTTGCGAATGGCGAGCACCGCCGTCTGGATCAGTTCACCCGCTTCCGGGGCCACCGCTTGCACGCCGATGAGCCGTCCGCTACCTTCCTCGATGACCAGCTTGATGAAGCCGCGTGTGTCGAAGTTGGCAAGCGCACGCGGCACGTTATCCAGTGTTAGCAGGCGACTGTCGGTCTCGATCCCGTCGTGATGTGCTTCCGCCTCGCTGTAGCCCACGGTGGCGACCTGCGGGTCGGTGAACACCACGGCCGGCATTGCGGTCAGGTCCAGGGCCGCATCGCCGCCAGTCATGTTGATCGCCGCACGAGTGCCGGCCGCTGCCGCCACATAGACGAACTGCGGCTGGTCGGTGCAGTCGCCGGCCGCGTAGATGTTCGGGCTACTGGTGCGCATGCCCTTGTCGATGACGATGGCCCCCTGCGCATTGACGGCTACCCCCGCCGCTTCCAATGCCAGGCTGCGCGTGTTCGGTGTCCGGCCGGTGGCGACCAGCAGCTTGTCGGCGCGCAATTCACCGTGCGTGGTGGTCAGCACGAATTCACCGTCCATATGGGCGACCTGGCTGGCTTGCGTGTGCTCCAGCACCTCGATGCCCTCGGCACGGAAAGCGGCTGTCACCGCCTCGCCGATGGCCGGGTCTTCACGGAAGAACAAGGTATTGCGCGCCAGGGCCGTGACCTTGCTGCCCAGCCGGGCAAAGGCTTGCGCCAGCTCCAGCGCCACCACCGACGAGCCGATTACGGCAAGGCGTTCGGGAATGGTGTCGCTCGCCAGGGCCTCGGTGGAAGTCCAGTAGGGTGACTCTTTCAAGCCCGGAATCGGCGGGACCGCCGGGCTGGCACCCGTGGCGACCAGGCAGCGGTCGAACATCACGACGCGCTCGCCACCCTCGTTCAAACTAACGATAAGGCTCTGGTCGTCCTTGAAACGCGCTTCACCGTGCAGAACGGTGATGGCTGAATTGCCGTCCAGGATGCCTTCGTACTTGGCATGACGGAGTTCTTCGACACGGGCCTGCTGCTGGGCCAGCAGCCGCTCGCGCAAGATCGTCGGCGGTGTGGGTGGCATGCCGCCGTCGAATGGGCTTTCCCGGCGCAGATGGGCGATGTGGGCGGCGCGGATCATGATCTTGGACGGCACACAACCGACGTTGACGCAGGTGCCGCCGATGGTGCCGCGCTCAATCAGCGTGACCTGCGCGCCTTGCTCGACGGCCTTCAGTGCTGCCGCCATCGCGGCTCCACCGCTACCAATGACGACGACCTGCAACGGGCGTTCGTTGCCACTGGGCTTATCAGCGGCCCCTATCCAGCCGCGCATCTTGTCGAGCAGGCCGGCGCGGTTGTCCGTCGGTGGCGCATCGGCAAGCGTTGCCTCGTAGCCCAGTCCGGCCACGGCGGTAGTCAGCGCATCCGATGACGTGCCCGCCTCAATGGCGAGTTGCGCTGTGCCCTTCGGATAGGACACCAGCGCCGATTGCACGCCGGGCACTTTCTCCAAGGCTTCCTTGACGTGAGCCGCGCACGAGTCGCAGGTCATCCCGGTGATTTTCAGGGTGGTCATGTATTTTTCCTTTTCTGTGGTGGCTACGGCTGTTGCCGTCAGCCACGTTGTTCTGGCAATTCACAGCTGTCCGGCCCGCAGCGGCGATGTGCTGGCGAGATGAAATCCCAGACCGACACCCCAACCATCAAGGCCAGGCCGACATAGAGCAGTCCACCGCTCTGCCAGCCGTAAGCCCGCATTAAAAACACCGCTGCCAGCACCAAGATCGGGCCTATCGTGCCGAGCGCCGTGCGTCGCCACTGTCGATGATTGAGCCAAGCGATAGCATTGGCGAGTAACGCGATGCCGGCGAACATCGGCAGCAGGATGCCAATGAATAGCCCCTCGTACTGGCTCAAGAAGCCCAGTCCGATGGCCGCGCCAAAGCTGGCGATGGCAGGAAAACAGGCGGCGCAGCCCATCGCGGAAACGACGCTGCCGAGCGCGCCGGTTTTGCCAGCGATGCGCGTGATGAGTCCCATGTGTCGCTCCCGAGTTCGGTTAACGGATCAGCGTTTGAGGCTGGACGGATAGCCCGCGTCCTCGGTCGCCTTGGTCAACTTCTGGACGTTGGTCTTGGCATCGTCGAAGGTGACGACGGCCTGGCGCTTGTCGAAACTTACGTCGGTCTTGCTCACGCCCTCAACCTTGGAAAGCGCGTGCTTGACAGTGATCGGGCAAGAGGCGCAGGTCATGCCAGGCACGGACAGCGTGACGGTCTGGGTGGCGGCCCACACGGGGGCAACAACGGCAGCGAGGGCGAGGGCGGCAAACAGTTTTTTCATGATGAACTCCTGTGATTAATAGAAAAATGGCATGACGTAGGGAAATCCGAGCGAGACCAGGACCAGCGCGGCCACGATCCAGAAAATGAGCTTGTAAGTAGCTCGCACTTGGGGAATCGCGCAGACCTCACCCGGTTTGCAGGCTTGCGCCGGGCGGTAGATGCGCCGCCAGGCGAAAAACAGCGCGACCAGCGCTGCGCCGATGAAGATCGGGCGATAGGGTTCCAGCACCGTCAGGTTGCCGATCCATGCCCCGCTGAACCCCAAGGCGATCAAAACCAGCGGCCCCAGGCAGCAGGCCGACGCAAGAATGGCGGCCAGCCCACCGGCGAAGAGCGCGCCGCGCCCGTTTTGTGGTTCAGACTTTTGTGGTTCAGACTTTTGTGGTTCAGACATACGCTTGTCCTTTCAAATTTGGTTTGGATAGCTTAAGCTTACTTCCGTAGTTATGTACGGAGTCAAGCGATATGCAAATTAATTTTGAGAATCTGACCATTGGCGTTTTTGCCAAGGCGGCCGGGGTCAATGTGGAGACCATCCGGTTCTACCAGCGCAAGGGCCTGCTGCCGGAGCCAGACAAGCCCTATGGCAGCATTCGCCGCTATGGCGAGGCGGATGTAACACGAGTGCGGTTCGTGAAATCGGCCCAGCGGCTGGGCTTTAGCCTGGACGAAATCGCCGAGCTACTGCGGCTGGAGGATGGCACCCATTGCGAGGAAGCCAGCGGCCTGGCCGAGCACAAGCTCAAGGATGTGCGCGAGAAGATGGCCGACTTGGCACGCATGGAGGCCGTGCTGTCTGAACTGGTGTGCGCCTGCCATGCGCGGAAAGGGAACGTTTCCTGCCCGCTGATTGCGTCACTGCAAGACGGAACGAAGCTCGCTGCATCGGCGCGGGGGAGTCACGGGGTGACTACGCCTTAGCGTGCTTTATTTTCCGAATTCTGAGACGACCCCATCCTTAGCTATGCTTAGGCTGGCCGGACGTGGTCAGGACTAATATGACCATCAGGGAAAGCATATGAGCGTTGAACCGGGAAGAGGTAAATTTGTCGATCAGGCGGCAGAAGCCAGGCCTTCTGTCTGGCGCAGAACAGCTGGGTGGATACGTGAGGAGATTCTGCATTCTCTGGGAAGGCCAGCCCGCCTGGAGGGGGCGATTGCTTCCGGGCAGCTAATTCCCTGTCCGATCATCGCCCCTGTCGACACGTTCTGGACACGGTCGGTGGTCTACTGGCAGGACTGGATGTCTTCTTCTCTGTCATCATTTCATTCCCGCCCCTGGACGATCGACTACCGCAAACCGGGCTACCAGCGCCGGCTTGAAAGCCATGCACTTGCTGTTCCTGAGGTTCAGCAACTGATTAGAAAAGAAAATGTCTCTCATTTTTCATGCGACATCACGGATATCCGGGGGATTTCGGCTTCGAAATCAATGGATCATGATATCCGGGACATCGATGAGTTTCCCTTACTGAGATGCCGTGAGCTGGCTGAACCTGTGACTGAAGAGCACCTGCAGAAAAATATGCGTCACTGGGAATTACGGCTCGACCGGATGCTGTTTGCTGAATATCCGTGGGCAGAGCGGAGGCTCTACTGGCTGAACGACGGTGGCTCACACCATTTTGGCGCAGCCCGCTATCAGGCATGCCGCCTGGGCATTGCGGTTCCACTAACAGGCAGACTCTGTCGCTACGGTGTAAATGTGCCGATGATCTCCGCTATACGTCAGCAATGGCATCTGTTTGCTGTTCCGACAGATGAACTCTTCAGCAGCTTTTTCGACGCCATGAATGCCTTTGAATGCCCGTTTGGTAATTCCGGTTTGCCGCGTCACATGCATGATACGGATAAGTCAGGAGTTGCTCTCAAACTGGTCTGGCTTGAACGTGGCCATCCCAGAGCCAGTGCTGTTGCTAATGTACTTTCAGCCGCAGGTTTTCCTGATTTCGGGAAGCAGCTCCAGCAACTGGCCAAAGAACCTTCGCCACGTTGAATAAGCCTGATTTATTTTCACTTACTTATTCGATTAAAGCTAATGTATGCGTACATTAGCTTTAATCAGGCATTTAATCCCCTGCGCCTTTCTCCCTGTTCTGATTTTTCCGGTAGTCCTGCTTCACTCTCCCGATATTCTTCAGGACGATCTGCCAGTGGTCGTCTGCCTGCTGCCGGTAGCGTTCGGCAACGGCAGCAATAATGTCAGGATCACTGTCATGGCTGCGGTGCATACGTCCCTTCTGGCCAAAGATATCAACAATAATATTCTGGCTGCCCTGCCTGTCGAAAAGATGAGCGCACAGGCGCTTCACAACCAGCGGAGTGTAGTCCAGCCCGGCCTCATCAGCGATCTGGAAGAAGAAGTACAACATCTCATACGTTTTGTAGCGCTTGACGGCCGCACTAAGCCTGGCGGCCCGTTGCGGTGCTTCCCAGGTGTCATCCCTGTAGTTACGCAGTTCTGCCTGGTAGTCAGATGCCAGGTCTTCCTCTGTATACCGGTGGTGCCGGAAAAAGTATTCCCTGGCCCGTTCGACGACTGATTCATCCTGCGGCATGTCTGTCTCTGGATAATGCTAACGTATGCGTACATTAGCATTAACATCAGTATCCGGCAAGGGGTGTGGCGTGCATCGTACCAGTGGTGCATCCCGCCCGGGCTCCGGGCATGCTATGCCAGCACTTCGACCAGCCGTGCGCTGTCCGGGTGTCCTTTTTCGCTACCCTGTCACGTTTTTAGTTTGTTTGTTAGTTTATTTGTTAGTTTGTTTGTGTATAATATAGACATACCCCGTTATGCGGAGACTGACAGATGCGTCCGGCAACATACGAACCAGAACAGATTATTGAAGCAGGGCTGGCCCTGCAGGCTGAAGGACGGAATATCACCGGGTTCGCACTGCGTAACCAGGTGGGTGGCGGCAACCCGACACGTCTCCGCCAGATATGGGACGAATACCAGGCATCACAGAGCACGGTCGTCACTGAACCCGTTGCCGAGCTGCCCGTGGAAGTGGCTGAAGAAGTGAAGGCCGTCTCCGCCGCGCTGTCCGAACGCATTACCCAACTGGCGACCGAACTGAATGATAAGGCTGTCCGGGCTGCAGAACGGCGGGTTGCGGAAGTCACACGTGCCGCCGGGGAACAGACCGCACAGGCAGAGCGGGAATTGGCCGACGCCGCACAGACGGTCGACGACCTGGAAGAAAAACTGGATGAACTGCAGGACGGATATGACCGGCTGACGCTGGCGCTGGAATCAGAACGTACACTGCGTCAGCAGCAGGATGTGGAGATGGCCCAGCTGAAAGAACGTCTTGCGGCCGCAGAAGAGAATGCCCGTCAGCGAGAAGAGCGGTATCAGGAGCAGAAGACAGTGCTGCAGGATGCGCTTAATGCGGAGCAGGCCCAGCACAAAAACACGCGGGAAGACCTGCAAAAACGGCTGGAGCAAATTTCTGCCGAAGCTAATGCGCGTACCGAAGAACTGAAGTCTGAACGCGATAAAGTCAATACACTCCTGACCCGCCTTGAATCGCAGGAAAATGCGCTGGTCTCAGAACGTCAGCAGCATCAGGCCACCCGCGAAACGCTGCAGCAACGCCTCGAGCAGGCCGTCGCTGACGCGCAGGCGCGCGCCGGTGAGCTTGCACTTGAACGTGACAGAGTCAGCAGCCTCACCGCGAGGCTGGAATCGCAGGAAAAGGCCTCCTCGGAGCAACTGGTGCGTATGGGCAGTGAAATAGCCAGTCTGACAGATCGCTGCACACAGCTGGAAAACCAGCGTGATGATGCCCGTCTGGAGACGATGGGGGAGAAAGAAACGGTCGCGGCACTGCGTGGTGAGGCTGAAGCCCTGAAGCGTCAGAACCAGTCACTGATGGCGGCGCTTTCGGGCAATAAACAGACCGGTGGCCAGAATGCGTGATGATGACAATTCAGACGCCTGTGATGAAGCGCCCCGGGCGGAGGAAAAATGCTACACCAGAGGGCGACTTCGGGATGAGTTCAGGATGAAGCCAGCCCCCGGTGTGGAACCGGTCAGAATGTACAAAAGTCCTTACGGCGGGAAATACGGCGTATGGCGGCTGGCTGACTGCGTCCCGATGCGGGCGAAACGCCCACAGACAGAAAAACAGCGGCAGGCCAGCGCTCGTCTGGGCCTGCTGGCCCGGATGAAGAGTGAGCGTGGCAGGTTCGCCATGCTGGCACATACCTGGTTAGCGCTGGACCCAGTCTTCCTCGATACCGAAACGACCGGACTTGATGCTGGTGCGCAGGCGCTGGAAATCGGTCTGGTGAATGCCCGCGGTGAGAGGATATTTGAGACCCGTCTTAAACCCACTGTCGCCATCGATCCGGCAGCAGCTGCAGTACACGGTATCAGTGACGAGGATCTGGTCAGAGCGCCATCGTGGCCTGATATTGCACAGCAGCTGCAGCACCATATCGGCCGGCGCCCGCTGGTTATTTTCAATGCTGAGTTTGATACGCGCATTCTGAAGCAGACAGCGGCAGCGCATAACGACCCTGCCAGCTGGCTGGACTCTTTGACGGTGTACTGTGCCATGCGGCTCGCTGCGGGTTATTACGGACCCACCAATCGTTACGGTACCATATCGCTTTCCGGTGCTGTCAGTCAGGCTGGCCTGCGCTGGATCGGGGAGGCTCATTCCGCCGTCACTGACGCCGTTATGACAGCACGGGTGGTAAACAATATTGCCGGATACTGGCATGAACTCCAGTGTGAAATGAATGATGACGCAGGGAGTGAGACTGCATAACGCTGCTCTCTGGCTGGTCAGACAGCTGCAGGTATTAATTCAGGAGTCTGGAATGGAAAATATGATGAAAACTATGCGTGAGCATTTCCCCGCGCGAACAGAGGTGATCGAACAGTCTCTGGATATGTTTGGTATCAAACGAAATGAGGACGGGACGTTACTCTTCCCCCGTCACTCCGATAAACGTTTTCCCGTTGCACGTATCCGTAAGCGACTGGCGGCATATGGCTGGCGAGGGGAACGCCTGAATAAGGAGGTGGCGCGTATCGTCGCGGGCCCTGATATCCTCCCTGACAGGAGGGAATACAGCATTATTTTCCCTTACGGATGGGAGAAGAAGCAGCTGACGCGTGAGATGCGGAGGATGTTTCCCCGTAAGACCGGCCGACGTGTGCTGATTATGCTCGATGAATTACATCAGTTTATTGACTCACGGGAGAAGCAGTGACGCTGACAGAAAAATCAGGCCATCTGGCATGGTGCGCCCTGGTGGCGCTTGCGCTGGCCAGACAGAACGGCGATATGCTGTCAGCTGCTCAGGAAAATCTCTTTCTCACCCGATGGCTGGCGACCGCGCTGAAACAACGGCGTTTTTCGCGTGATGTTGCCCCCGATATCGAATGGCTTCTGAAACAGGGACGTCAGCTGGGCGTCAGCGCGAAGCTGGCCAGCAAGCTGAATTACCTCTGGCGCTCCTGCACCGGCGAGTTGACTGAACAGAACGATCTGTTCCGGCTGACCTATGCGCTGGAAACAGCCAAAGATATGCACTGGAACTACCGTCTGCTGAGCGATCGGGAATGGTCCGGCCGGAATGCCGTGGCGCTCAGTGCGGGTGTGAACGCCATTTATCTCTCACGGGTCAACCTCGATGTTGCTTTTGACGACAGCGGCCGACAGATAAATCCACTGACAGCGCGTCTGACTGGGAACGTAGCGGGGGTAATGAAGCTGTTTAATCGCTGTGGCTGGCAGGCAGAGCCTGAGTCTGGTGCCTCCCTGCCCCACCAGTATTCGCTGATGGCCGGGCAGGGAGTGCCAGGAAAGGGGGATTAGTGGCGGATCTGCGCCAGGTCGTCTTCAGTCAGTCCGGTCATTTTCATGACGGTATTACGGTCAATGCCGTTCTGCAGCATGGTACGGGCAATTTTAAGGGTGGCTTCGCGCTCGCCTTTTTCAATGCCGCGTTGTTCACCGAGCTGAATCCCCTTCTCGATGCCCTTCTGTTCAAGCTGTTGTGCGATGGTCATAAGTGCGTCTCCGTGTTGCGGCACACGCTGTGCCAGTTCGCGTACAAAGGCTTCGGCGTCTGATGTTTCGCCTGCCTGCACTATATAGTGTACCAGCGATATTACCTGTGATGAAGACAGATATCCGGCCAGCAAGATGGGCGCCAGCCGGTCAACCAGTTCTGCCAGGTCCCGCTGGTGAATATGCTTTTGCAGTAAAGTCAGTGCGGCCATACTGCGATGGCCAGCGATTTCATCATCCGGAATGACCGTAACGTCTACCAGCGGGAAAGCGCTGCTGTAGAGCTTGCCTGCCAGCGCCGGATCGTCAAACTCATCCAGCCACCGGGTTGAGTACGGATACGGGCTGCGTTTACCCGTATAGAACAGCACCGGTATCACCAGAGGCAGTTTTTTATGCCCTGCCTCCAGGTGGCGCTGCATGGCGGCTACCGCATAGCGTATCAGGCGGAAAGCCATATGTTTGTCCGGCGTTGACTGGTGTTCCACGAGGACATGTATGTACCCGTCACCTGCTGTGGTTTTCAGGCTGTAGAGAACGTCACTGAAATACTGGCGGAGATCATCCTCAACGAACGAGCCGGATTCCAGTTTCAGCGTGCTGAGATCGCAGACTGCACGCAGCTCTGTGGGCAGGTGGATTTCCATGAAATCCCGGGCAATATCCGGTTGCGTCAGGAACTGCCTGAACGTGGCATCGTGAGGAGTGGGTGTGCTGTTTTTCTTCTTCATCAGCCCTGGCTCTGGAAAATGACCCTGAGATGTTATCACAGCCCGGAAAAAGCTAACATTGGCGGTGAACGGAATTGCCATTCCTTCAGGGGACTGTGCCGGGGTGGTTCGGTCCCCTCTCCTTTATTCTGGTAACTCCGGGCTGACTGCATCATCACGCAGGCGCATGATGGTTTGTCGTGAGGTACCAAACTCGCGGGCAACGGCGCTGATACTGGCACCAGCTTTCAGGTGTTCAAGAGCTGCCTGCCGCTGTTCCTGGTTCAGCGCCGGTGGCCGACCAAACCGTTTGCCTGCTGCTCTGGCCCTTGCAAGGCCAGAATGTGTGCGCTCAATCAGCAAGTCTTTCTCAAACTCTGCCACCGCCGAAATGACCTGCATGGTCATCTTGCCGGCCGCGCTGGTAAGATCCACGCCACCCAGTGCGAGGCAGTGTACGCGAATATCGGACGCTGCCAGCTGCTCTACGGTCTTTCGCACGTCCATTGCGTCACGGCCCAGGCGATCAAGTTTGGTCACTATCAGCACATCGCCATTTTCCATGCGGTCAAGTAACCTGGCAAAACCGAGCCGTTCGCTGGCGGCTACCGAACCGCTAATTTGTTCCTCAATCAGGCGCTGGGGTTTAACGGTAAAACCGGCTGCTTCAATTTCCCTGCGCTGATTTTCCGTTGTCTGTTCAAGCGTGGAGACCCGACAGTAAGCAAAAACTCGTGACATGGCGTTATTTTCTGTACTAAATGGATGTACGAATTATAACGCATGTCCGAAACTAATTTCACTAAGTTTTGGACAGATGTTGTAAGTGATGTACGAAACCGTTCGATTTCGTACACTATCATATGTGTGCCATTATATAACTATAAGCGTGCTATTTATTTTAACCTTTAGGGAGCAGAAAAAAGGAAATAGCAGCGAGCGGTCTGTTTCATTAAGACTGGGGACAGGTACAATATTTATTGTACGACATCGTACAGTTGGGCTTCAGACCCTTATTAGAGGTTTACTTGCAATGCACGGATTGGCTATAAATAATAGGAAATAAAAAAAAACGCTCCCTTTTGAGGAGCGTAAGCCAGTGAAATCGGCGTCAAAGGAGGGTCTAACAAGTGGAGCTGCGGGTTAATACGGGTTAATTCTGGGCGCTCTGACTGCGGTGTTTATCAGCCTGCTGCTGATGAATAACAGAAGACTGGCCGTTATTTGCCTTCTCATGCACCACAGCGGCTTTCTCATGTTCATTCATTTTGGAGAATGACTTTGCGCTTTCGCCGGTGGTTTCAGTTTTGGCGTTCATCATTTTTTTATGCATATCAGCCATATCCTGATGCGCGGCAGATGTGCCGTTCTGCATCATGTCATGTGACATCGCGGCCTGCTCGTGGTTACTCATATCCATCATTTTCATTCCTTCACCCTGAACGGCGCTTCTGGACGCAGAAGATTGCATCTGATGGGCCGGTGCCTGGGCATTATTTACCTGGTCATGCATATTCATGGTTTCTGCAGCCCAGGCGGATGAGGTGACAGCCATAATGGCTAAAAATGATACAAGCGTTTTTTTCATGGTAGGATCCCCGGTGTTTGGATGCCCTGACTGATCAATACCTTATTAATTTAATGAAAGCATTTGGTCACAGGGCGGATTAAGTGTTTATGTGACTGCATTATCACACTGCTCCTGATTTATAACTGAGTATAAAAAACCGCCTCTGTTTATTGCGTGACTGAATGATGACATTTCTGTCACCTGCGTATTTCACATGTAAAAAACGTCACCTCATCAACAGGCGTACACTAAAGAGGATAGTGCGGCCCTGTTGTTCAGCCGACAGCTCTCCGCCATGTGCGTGAATGATCGACCGCGTTATGGATAATCCCAGCCCGGCCCCTTCAGTGTTATGAACACGTGATGAGTCCGCGCGATAGAAGCGATCAAACAAGCGCTCCAGATTTGCAGGCACGCCGCCTGACACCGGATTCGAAATAACCACTTCAACATAGTCACTGCCCTGAGCGATCTGTATCGATGTACGGGTATTATCCGGAGAATATTTAATGGCATTGGAAAGCAGGTTGCTGAACGCGCGTCGCAGCATGTCACTGTCCCCTGCCACGATCCCGTCGCCTTCAACGGTGATTGTTTTTCCTGTTTCTTCGGCCAGGGGTTCAAACAGCTCACGTAATTCATTCAGCTCTTCCGCCAGATTCACGTCTTGTTTATCCAGCTGCAGCAAACCATGTTCAGAACGGGCCAGAAAAAGCATGTCACTGGTCATTCGTGATAATCTTTTGAGTTCTTCCAGGTTCGCAAATAAAATTTCACGGTAATGCGAAACATCTCTGACCTTGGCCAGGGCAAACTGCGTCTGCATCATCAGATTACTGACCGGCGTACGCAGTTCGTGCGCAATATCGGAAGAGAAATCGGACAGTTTCCGGAAGGATCCCTCCAGGCGGTCGAACATGTTGTTAAACTCCCGCATGGTCTCAGAGATTTCCGGAGGCGCCTGATCGGGATTGAGACGCTGGTCAAGGCTGTGGACAGTCATGGATGACGCCAGACTGGTCATTTCCCGCAACGGTTTCAGGCCGATTCGTGTGGTCAGCCAGCCCAGAAAAACCGAAATAAAAACCAGACCGGTATTAAACCAGAGCAGCCAGGTACTGAGCTTATCCATAAACAGGGTGTGATACCCTGTATCCGTGGCGACAGTAATGATGAAATGTTTACTTTTACCTTCTTCGGGCGCTATGGCTACACGTCGCGAGATACTGCGGTATACGGTATTATTTTCTTCAGTCTGGATCATATAGTCCAGAATATCTCCGGACTGGTTCAGCAGGGTTGCAGGGACCAGCGAATTTTTTGCGTAGAGCTCAACAATTTTTTCATTTTCCATATTTTTAATGGAAATGAATAATCCATTGTGCCCTACCATCGCGTCATTTATTTTATCGGATAAGGATTTAATATCCGTTTTGCTCCTGTAAGTTTCTGTTTTAAGAAACTCTTCAGTAAGCTGGAGTTTTCCTGTCAGGAAATCTCTGTCCTGGTTGTCAAAATAGCTGTTCAGTGTGCTGATCAGAATAAAACTTGAAAGCCACCATACCGTCAGCATGACTGCAGAAAATATCAGGCTCAGCCGGGTGGTCAGAGAAATATTGAACTTCACTCTTCTTTGATCTCCAGTACATAGCCGGCACCGCGAACGGTGTGGATAAGTTTGGGCTCAAAGTCATCATCAATTTTACTTCTCAGACGTCTCACGGCCACATCAATCACATTCGTGTCGCTGTCAAAATTCATATTCCAGACCAGGGATGAGATCAGACTTCGGGGTAATACTTCTCCCGTACGCTGAAGCAGCAACTCAAGCAGCACGTATTCTTTTCCGGTGAGATGGATCTTTTTACCCGACCGGGTTACGGTCCGACGGACCATATCAACGGTCATATCAGCAATGGTGCAGACTGTGGCACTTTGCGCACGTGCCCGGCGCAGTAGCGTTTTCACGCGTGCAACCAGTTCGGTAAAATCGAAAGGTTTGATCAGATAGTCGTCAGCACCCAGTTCAAGCCCTTTCACTTTATCCCGTACGTTATCCTTTGCCGTTAGAAACAATACTGGCTCTTCATGACCCGAGGCCCGCAGCGACGTGATGATTTGCCATCCGTCGAGATAAGGCAGCATGACATCCAGAATGATTAAATCGTAAGATCCCTTTGATGCCGCTCTGAGGCCGTCGCGCCCGTTATCGAAGAGGTCGGCCTGATATCCCTCCTCAATCAGTCCCTGCTGCAGATAGCGCCCTGTTTTCTGTTCGTCTTCAACGATTAATATACGCTGCATAGTTCACTCGCTGACATGATAGTCAAAATTTTACGGCTCACTCCTTCAGTATCCTAGCTGGCCTGAGACGGGGCAAGCATTCCAAGCCAGGAGACAGCCCCCAGAATGGTGACAGCAATGACGAACTCGGTCAGGATACTGTTTCGCATCAGCGCGACGCTGCGAACATAATTGCCTTCCCTGACCATGACCTCAAGCCGGGGACCAAGGTGAAACCGGTTTGCTGCTGCCAGCAGGAGCATCAGAACGAAAAGCGCTGTTTTTGCAAGCAAAATACTTCCCCAGGCGCTGCTGAACAGAGGGGCTAACTCACCCTCAGCAATATACAGATAGTTGACCAGCGCACTCAGGCTCAGGGCTACCACGATCACGGTTCCTGCCGTTGCAAATCTTGCTAATGAATCAGAAATAATGCTGACGCTCCGGGCGTTATGGTTATCTTTGCGCATCAGTAAGATGGCGAATGCGGCCAGTGCGCCGGTCCATGCTCCTGCTGCGCCAAGGTGTGTCAGGTCGCTGAACAAGTGGAGATAGTAATGTACGCCATCATGCATAACGGCATGTCCGCCCCATGCCAGTGTGGCCAGCGCCACGGCGCCGCTGATGGTCATCAGCAGACAGGAAAGCACTCTGTTTTTAGTGTACAGGAACAGCCCACCGAGTGTGATAAACAGGGCAAAGAGTCTGACAACCCAGCTGATCCCAACGTCGGTTTCTTCGATCACCATTTCGATAATATGAATGGATAATTCTCTGAAATCTGTCACCCCGCTCATGGCATTGGATACCAGCAGCATATTCATGCCTGTCAGCAGGATGCCGATCAGTACAGCTAAAGCGATAAACGACCTGAAATTAATTAAATTATGCATCTCATTCCTGACGCCGCTTATTCCATATATCTGGAAGAAAGGCAATCCAAATAAAATCATTAAATCAAGATACAGAAGGAAACGGATAACAATTATAATCAGGTCGTTCATGATATTACTTCACCGTAAAGGTATAATTACCGGTAATAGGATGTGTATCTGATGAAACCGCACGCCAGTCCACACGATAAGTGCCGGCGGGTAAAGGTTCACGCGGGATAATCATCATAGACTTGGGATCAGATCCTGGTGCCACTTTAGCCGCCACTGGCATCGGTGAATGCGACGACATACCTTTCATTCCGGTCATCGTCAGTTTCGCGCCTGAGAATTTTACGGTCAGATCTTCCGTAAAATTAAGCTGGATTTTCTCCGGAGCCGGCACGGCTGAATCAGCCTGCGGAACCGAGCTTTTTAATTCCGGATGCGCCATAGCAGAAAAAGCGACGCCCATAATCAGCCCACCCGTCAGAATGGCTTTTTTTAATATCAACATATTCTTTACCTGTTAAGTTGAGTGTTTTGTGTCAGTGCATTAAAACCAGATTCTTGCGCCCGCCAGGAATACTATCTGACTGTCTTTTTCGCCTTCCCTTTTCGCCATGTCGGACGTTGTTCCGTACAGCTGATTCCAGGAAACGCCAATATAAGGCGCAAATTCACGCCGGACTTCATAACGTAGCCGGAGACCAAGTTCGGTATCGGATATCCCTCTGCCCCGCCCCCGCGATTCATCATCCTGGCTGTAGATATTCACCTCGTAGGATGGCTGCAGTATCAGCCGGTTAGTCAGTAAAACGTCGTATTCTCCTCCCAGGCGAAGGGCGGCCTTTCCGCCATCACTGACAAACCCCGTGATTTCGGATTCAAAGTTGTAAAGGGCTAACCCCTGGAAACCGACGGCAGCCCACGTCCGGGCAGATCCCGGTCTGAAATCCTGTCTTATACCGGCAACCAAATCCCACCATGGGCCTACTGCGTGCCCCCAGAGAAACTGGGCTTCTGCCGTCTCCGTCTCTCCACCACTTCGTTCACCTTCGCTCTTGATCCACAGCCGGTCGATATCACCACCCACCCAGCTGTTCACGCTCCAGTTGAAATTATTCCGGTTGTCTGAACGCTGCCATTCAAGCTGATCGAGAAGAACCAGGTAATTAATTGCGCTGTCATGGACAGCATGGCCCTTTAAATTGCCAGACGCAGCCTTCCGATCGGCTTCGGTAACGGGCGGAACAGGCGTTCTGCTCTCAGTGACCACGGGCTCCATGGCCGTCATTTCAGTAAGACCGGCATCGGCTGACATCTGCATAGTGGACATATCATGCCCGGAGTGCGGGTCGGCGGGCGTTCCCGCAGCAAACGCGACAGGTGATGCAATCAAACCAGCTGCAAGCACAGATATGGCGCAGGTATTCATTTTCATGTGCATTACTCCTCCACCCGGACTTCACGAAACATTCCCATTTCCATGTGATAGAGCAGATGGCAATGGTAAGCCCAGCGGCCCAGTGCATCAGCTGTCACTCTGTAACTGCGCTTTGTTCCGGGAGGAACATCAATGGTATGTTTACGCACCATGAAATTACCGTTTTCATCTTCCAGATCACTCCACATACCATGGAGGTGAATAGGGTGAGTCATCATGGTGTCATTGACCAGCGTGATCCTGAGTCGTTCACCGTATTTGAGCACCACCGGCGCGGCGTCTGAAAACTTGATACCGTTAAAGGACCAGGCAAACTTTTCCATATGCCCTGTAAGATGCAGTTCAATGGTGCGGCCAGGCTCTCTTCCATCCGGATCCTCAAAGCGGCTTCTGAGATCGGCATAGGTAAGAACCTTACGACCGTTGTTGCGAAGCCCTATGCCTGGATCGCTTAATTTCGGGGAGACGCTCATTGCCTGCATATCAACCAGTGGATTATTGGTTTCGGACGCAGGATGGCTCTGCATTCCCGGCATTCCAGCCATCAGGGAATGATCCATACCGGCCATACTGCTGTGATCCATTGGCGTGGAGGGTGCCGCGCTGTCCGGCATCCCGGAGCCGTCCATTGACATCATCTCTCCGCTGTTATCCATTCCCGCCATCTGGCCGTGATCCATCCCTGACATATCATGGCTCATTCCCCCCATACCCATATCATCCATTGTCAGCAATGGACGCGGATCGAGTGCGGGGACGGCAGCACTTACACCCTCTCGCGTGGCAAGCGTTCCCCGTGCGTAACCGGTACGATCCATCGATTGTGCGAAGATGGTATAGGCCTCATTCTGAGGCTCAACGATGACGTCATAGGTTTCGGCAACAGCGATCCTGAATTCATCCACGGTGACCGGATTAACATACTGGCCATCCGCAGCTACCACCGTCATTTTCAGGCCTGGTATGCGAATGTCGAAATAGGTCATCGCCGAGCCGTTGATAAAGCGTAAGCGTACTTTCTCACCGGGGCGGAACAGCCCTGTCCAGTTTTTCAGTGGCGCCTGTCCGTTCATGAGATAGGTGTAGGTATAGCCGCTGACGTCGGCGAGGTCAGTCGGGTTCATTTTCATTTCAGCCCACATTTTCCGGTCGGCAATGGTGGCTGACAGACCTTTGGTGTTCACATCCCGGAAAAAAGACCCCACGGTCGGTTTATTGAAATTGTAATAATCCGACTGTTTTTTTAATTTTTTCAGCAAGCTGTGAGGATTTTCATCCGTCCAGTCAGACAACATCACCACATACTCGCGGTCATAAGCAAAGGGCTCCGGTTCCCGGGCATCAATAATGATGGCACCGTAAACCCCCTCCTGCTCCTGGAGCCCTGAGTGGCTGTGGTACCAGTACGTCCCGTTCTGCCTGACCCTGAAGGTATAGACGTAGGTATCATCTGGTTCGATACCCGTAAAACTGAGCCCCGGCACACCATCCATGTTGGCCGGAAGAATAATGCCGTGCCAGTGTATGGACGTCTGTTCATCAAGGCGATTTTTGACTCTGAGGGTGATGGTATCACCCTCTTTCCAGCGCAGGGTCGGCCCCGGCAGCCCACCATTGATCGTCTTGGCCTGACGTTCGCTTCCTGTGATGTTTACTGCCGTTTCTCCAATGGTCAGGTCAAAATTGGTGCCCTGCAGGGACGCTGCAGGTGGCAGACTCAGGGTGGAGCGCGCATTAAAGCTCCATACGCCAAGACTTCCGGCTACGCCAGAGAGGGTTAATCCCTTCAGAAATGTTCGTCGTGACGTTTTTAACTGCATGCGAGTTCCCTTAATTAAATTGTGGCCATTAGCGGAATTCGAGAATTGGTTATAATCAATTTTCCGGTTCTGCCTCTTACAATGAAATGACGTTAGCACAACTAAAAAAACAATTTCATTACAATGCTGTAATGAAAGAAGTTGTATTACATTTACGTCATCTTTCCCACGGGAAGGTTATTTTTATATATGATCAAGTGGACATCTTATTATGCGCCACCGAAGGTATTCATTATGAAAATTTTTATCGCAGTTATTATATTATCCACGTTATCTATGGGTTCAGCGTTTGCTCAGCCCAGTAACCTGTCTCATGATGCACATCGCTTCGTAAATAATGCCACAGCGTTTCCTCATGTTGAGGCAGCCAGGCATGAACAACCCCGCGTAAAAATAAACAAAGCCAGCGCAATTTCTTTCTCAGAAATGAATGAACATGAAAGAGCAATTATTGCCCATTCCTTTATGAATAACAGTACGTCGTATGCCCATCAAAAAATGATTGAGGGGCATAAAAAAAAGCTGAACAAAAGTGAGACAAACACAGCATCCTCATCCTTCAGTGAACTGAATGCCGGAGACAAAGCCGCCCTGGTCCATGAGCGTGTCAATAACGCAGGGGCTGAAGCTCACCAGATACAGGCGAGAAACCTTCGTGGATTGTATGAAAATAAGGAGTAGCTGACGGAGTGCGTGCGGCTTTCGTATGACCCGTCAGCCTCACGGAAAGGACACAGGACGGGGCGTTAATCTCACGGCGTCCCGCCGAAATCTTTTCTCCCATGCTATTCTTCGTTGTCCGGGTGGTCATAAAGCAGCCAGAGCATCTGCAATAAATGGATTAAATGATATGTTACAAAAAGGACAATCATCAGTGTAGCTCCGGGAATACTGGCAGATGACTTATCTCCTGAAATCCCATAGCATATCGCGCAGTGATAATGCTAACGGCGACTTTCAGTAAATGTACTCTACCGATGTTGTAAAAGATAATGCTTATGTAGCTGCCTCCCGTGCAGGCCTGGAAAAAAATGAAATTGCTGTCCTCCAGCGCTCCCTGCCTCCCCGGTACGATCTTCGACATTTAAAAAATAATGAATCACTAAAACTCCTGCTTCAAAAAAAAGCAGGACAATCCCGGGTCGTGGCCTATAAATTCACGTCAGGTAAATTTAATTACACCGCTTATCGTATTTCAGACAAGAAATTCTACAACCTGTCGGATACCGGCAGCAGGGCCGGACTGGATTATCCGCTGCCGGTCACCGCAAGACTCAGTTCACCTTTCAACCCGGCCCGCCTTAATCCTGTGTCGGGGAAGGTCAGTCCGCATAATGGTATTGATTATTCAATGCCAATGAATACGAAAATTGTCAGTGTTATCAACGGGAAAGTTACCCGGGCCGAATACAACAGCACCATGGGCTATTTTGTTGAAGTGTCCGGCAAAGACAATGTTAAAACGCGTTATCTTCATCTCAGTAAAATCCTCGTTAAAAAAGGAACGCCAGTTTCCCGGGGAACTGCTATCGCGTTGTCCGGTAACAGCGGGCGCTCATCCGGTCCTCATCTTCATTATGAGCTGGTCATTAACAATAACCCGGTCAATTCACTGGCTTTCAGGGCGGCAGGGCCTGCGGATAACAATAAACTCGAACAGCACGCGTACGCCCATGCCCGTGACTATGGGCGATATCTGGACTGATACCCGGGCCGCAGAGCGGCCCGTCGTCGGTCAGTTTTTTTTATCATCCGACCCGTCGTGATGCTGATGTTGCCCGTGCCCTCCGTGGCCATGAAACAGGTGCATGAGGGGACATATCAGCAGCAACAGATAAGGCCAGTAGCCGGCCAGATGTGACCAGTGCTCCCGTAAAAGTGCAAATACCGCGATCGCGGCGACAGCAATCAGAGCATAAGTGGTACTTTTCATGACGGACTCCTTATGTCAGCAAATGCGCATTTATTCATGCGCTTCTTTGCCGAGCCTGATACTTCTGAGACGTAACGCATTGACGATAACGCTGACGGAGGAAAGGGCCATTGCTGCTGCCGCGATCACCGGCGAGAGGAGTATGCCATACGCCGGATAAAGCAGGCCTGCCGCCACGGGTACTCCGAGGGCATTGTAGATAAACGCAAAAAACAGATTCTGCCGGATATTCTTCATGGTGATCTCGGACAGTTGTCGGGCCTTGTTCAGCATCATCAGGTCACCTTTAAGAAGCGTGATGCCGGCACTCTCTATCGCCACATCTGTCCCCGTCCCCATTGCAATCCCCACGTCAGCTGCCGCGAGTGCAGGTGCATCATTCACGCCGTCTCCCGCCATCGCCACCACATGGCCTGATGCTTTCAGACGGCTAATCACTGCTTTTTTACCATCAGGCAGAACCCCGGCTTCAACCTCTTCTATTCCGAGCTTATGCGCCACCGCTTCAGCGGTAAGCTGGTTATCCCCGGTCAGCATGACAATACGGATACCCGCCTCACGCAAGGCCTTAAGTGCGTCGGGCGTGGTTGCTTTCAGGGGATCAGAAATAGCGATCAGGCCGGCAAGCTGCCCGTCTGTCGCCACATAGATAACGGTAGCGCCTTCCCTGCGTAAGGCATCCGCAGTCGCCTTCTGGCTATCAATAACGATACTGTTTTCCTGCATGGCCAGCTCATTACCGATAATAACCCGCAGCCCTTCAACATCCCCTGAAACCCCTTTACCCGACGGGGCATTAAAATCACTGACAGCCGGCACCGTGATCCCTTTTTCACGTGCGGCGTTGACCACTGCCATACCCAGCGGATGCTGTGATCCTTTTTCTACGGCGGCCGTCACACGTAACAGCGCCTCTTCGCCGCCCGGCTTCAGGCTGATTATGCCAGTCACCGTGGGCGCACCTTCCGTGAGCGTGCCGGTTTTATCGACAACCAGTGTGTTCACTTTTTCAAGGCGTTCCAGGGATTCAGCATTTTTGATTAAAACCCCTGACTGGGCCCCTTTGCCCACCCCCACCATTATCGACATGGGTGTGGCCAGACCCAGCGCGCAGGGACAGGCGATAATCAGGACCGAAACCGCGGCTATCAGACCGTGTGCCACCCTGGGTTCAGGCCCCCAGACAGCCCAGACCACAAACGCGACAACTGCAATGAGTATTACCAGGGGAACAAACCATCCCGAGACACTGTCAGCCATTCTCTGGATGGGCGCGCGTGAGCGTTGCGCATCAGCGACCATCTGTACAATACGGGACAGCATTGTTTCATCACCGACTTTCTCCGCCTGCATGATGAGGCTACCGGTCTGATTTATGGTTCCTCCGATAACGCGGTCATTTTCCGTTTTGGTAACCGGCATTGATTCCCCGGTTACCATTGATTCATCCACGGTGGTACGGCCTTCGAGCACGATGCCATCAACCGGAACACTCTCGCCGGGCCTGATACGGAGTTTATCGCCAGGCAGGACGTCTTCTGCTTTGATATCCGTCTCATGGCCATCAGGATCCAGACGTCTGGCTGTTTTGGGGGCGAGATTCAGCAACGCGGTAATGGCGCCTGACGTTTGTTCCCTTGCCCGTAACTCAAGAACCTGCCCCAGCAGGACCAGCACCGTGATAACGGAGGCCGCTTCAAAATACACGGCAACCTGGCCATTCATGATCCTGAAGGATGCAGGAAACAGAGAGGGAAAGATCGTGGCGATGACGCTGTACACCCAGGCCACTCCCGTGCCCATTGCAACGAGAGTAAACATGTTCAGCGAGCGGTTACGTAGCGAGGCTCCGGCACGCGAGAAGAATGGCCATCCGCACCACAACACCACCGGAGTGGCCAGAAGCAACTGCAGCCAGACGTTGTACTGTGGCGGCAGTAATTGCATCATTTTCGGAAACAAATGGGATCCCATTTCGAGCACCAGAACCGGTAACGTCAACAGCAATCCCAGCCAGAAGCGTCTGGTCATGTCGCGAAGTTCATCACTCTGGCCCGTGGATGCCGTGGCAACAAGCGGTTCCAGCGCCATTCCACAAACGGGGCAACTTCCGGGACCACTGCGACGTATCTCCGGATGCATCGGACATGTCCACACGCCGTCAGACATCGCTTTCTCACTCTGCCGGTGTGACGGTTCTACCCTTTCAGGGCTGGCTTCATGATGGTCATGATGATGGGAGGTTTCACTGGCGTTTCCGCTCAGATAATGATCGGGATGGGCTGAAAATTTGCTCTCGCAGCTGGCAGAGCAGAAGTAAAACTGATGATCATGGAATCTGATGCTGCTGTGCGCCTTTTCCGGCAGGATGGACATTCCGCACACGGGGTCCCTTACCTTTCGCACTGACTGACTGTCGTCTGCGGATCGCGTCTGTTCAGAAGCAGGCTGGTGAACGTGTTTCACTGCATTATCATTTTTCACAGTAATTCTCCTTATGCACACCTGAAGCGTCTTATATCTACAGGGTATGTCACGGATGCGATTACCACGAATAATGCCGGCATCAGACTGGATGATGCCGGCGTCCCGTTATCAGCGTCTATTCGATTCTCTGGAAGACGTTCTGACTTCCATCCGGGGCAAAGGCGATAACATCGTAAGCCTCTTTTCGGTCGCCCATCTCCATTCCCGGGCTGCCTGCAGGCATGCCGGGGGTGGCGAGACCGTAAATACCCGAACCTGACTGCATTGCCTGATGTATCGTCGTCGCCGGGACATGGCCTTCGATGACCAGCTCGCCTGCAACCGCTGTATGACAACTGCGTAGTCCTGCCGGAACAGAATACTTTTCTTTCAGGGCTGACAGCGCCTGATCGTTCATGACGTGTGTTCGCACTTTAAACCCGTCTTTTTCCATCGCCTTGCCCCATAAGGAACAGCACCCACAGTGTTCAGACTTGTACATATCTATGACTTTTTCACTTGCGATTGCCGGCAGTGACAGGCCGAGAGCCAGGGCCACTAACACCACTTTTTTCATACTCACCTCGGTAAATTAGCGATATAAACCGTGTCGTTCACACGAATCTGTTCAGAAGGGCACCCTCCCGGGGTGCCCTTTCAGGATTAAGACACGCTTTTTTTATGTCTGCGCAGCCAGATTAATTTGTAGGCGGCAGGAATAATGAACAGCGACAGCAGCGGAGCAGTGATCATCCCGCCAATCATCGGCGCCGCAATACGGCTCATGACCTCTGAACCGGCGCCGGTTCCCCAGAGTATGGGCAGCAGACCCGCAATTATCACCGCCACGGTCATGGCTTTCGGCCGGACACGCAGCACGGCACCGTGATAAAGGGCTTCATCAAGGCCTTCCGGTGTGAACGTCTCCTTACGGGACAATTCCGGATGCGCTTCGATGGCATGACGCAGGTACATCAGCATGACCACGCCAAACTCCGCCGCCACCCCGGCCAGGGCTATAAACCCGGTGCCGGTGGCCACAGACATATGGAAGCCCTGCCAGTAGAGGAACCATATTCCTCCGACGAGTGCGAACGGCAGACTCATCAGAATGAGTAAGGCTTCATCAACGCGACGGAACGCCAGGTATAACAGAATGAAAATGATCATCACCGTCATCGGTACCATCAGTTTCAGCTTTTTATTGGCATGCTCCAGTAATTCAAACTGCCCTGAAAAGGATACACTGGTACCCGGTCTCAGTTTCACCTTCTGGCTGATGGCCGTCTTGATGTCGTTTACCACTGACACCATGTCCCGGTCGCGGGCATCAATATAGATCCAGCTGGCGGGTCGGGCATTTTCCGTTTTCAGCATCGTCGGTCCGGAAACCACCTTCACATCAGCGACATCACCCAGGGTGATTTGCTGCTTCATCGGTGTCAGGATCGGCATCTGCCTCAGGGCCTGCGGACTGTTCCGGTAATCCTGCGGATAGCGGATATTAATCGGGTAGCGGGCGACGCCTTCCACCGTTTCGCCTACCATCGCGCCACCGATGGCTGAGGAGACGAACATCTGGACATCGCCGACTGTCATCCCGTAACGGGACGCTTTTTCCCGGTTGATATCGACATCAATGTAGCGGCCGCCTTCCAGACGTTCAGCCAGAGCAGATACCACACCCGGCACGGTTTTGGCTACCGCTTCAATACTCTGTGCTGTCGCATCGATATCCGACAGAACGGTTCCGGAAACCTTGATACCGATCGGGCTTTTAATCCCGGTCGAGAGCATATCGATACGGTTACGGATAGGGGGAACCCACAGGTTTGCCAGACCCGGTAAACGGACCGTCTTATCCAGCTCGTCAACAATCTTGTCAATCGTCATGCCCGGTCGCCACTGATCTTCGGGTTTCAGCTGAATGGTGGTTTCCACCATTTCCAGTGGCGCAGAATCCGTTGCGGTCTCAGCCTTACCGGTTTTGCCAAAAACAGACGCCACTTCAGGCACGGATTTGATGAGCTTGTCCGTGGTCTGCAGGAGCGCCGCTGCCTCTGCCGGCGACACGCCCGGCAGCGTTGACGGCATGTAGAGCAGATCTCCCTCGTTGATCTTCGGCAGAAACTCCCCGCCCACCTGACTCAGTGGCCAGATCACCGTGAAAATGGATAAGGCCGCAACCAGCAGGGTTGTTTTTGGCCAGTGAAGTACCCTGAGCAGTAAGGGGTGATACGCCTTAATCAGCCACCGGTTGAGGGGATTACTGGTCTCAGCGGGTATTTTCCCACGGATCCAGAATCCCATCAGGATTGGAATAACGATGATGGCCAGCGCGGCCGCACCTGCCATGGAATACGTTTTCGTGAAGGCCAGTGGCCCGAACAGGCGCCCTTCCTGCCCTTCCAGGGTAAAAATAGGAATGAACGACAGGGTGATGATCAGCAGGCTGATAAACAGCGCCGGCCCTACTTCCACGGAAGCATCGGTGATGACCTTCCAGCGGGTGGCGTTATCTATCTCCTCGCCAGGATGCTGATGGTCCCACTCTTCCAGCCGTTTATGCGCGTTTTCAATCATGACGATGGCCGCATCCACCATCGCCCCGACGGCAATCGCGATCCCCCCCAGCGACATAATATTGGCGTTCAGGCCCTGGAAGTGCATGACAATAAAGGCGATGCACAGGCCAAGCGGCAGAGAAATAATCGCCACCAGTGCTGATCGGACATGCCAGAGGAACAGCGCACAGACAATGGCTACAACAATAAACTCTTCAAGAAGTTTATAGCTGAGGTTGTCAATGGCCCGGTCAATTAACTGGCTGCGATCGTAGGTGGTGACAATCTCGACACCTTCAGGCAGGCTGGCCTTCAGCGTATCCAGCTTATCCTTCACGGCGGTAATAACCTCGCGCGCATTTTTACCTGAGCGCAAAATCACCACGCCGCCTGCCACTTCACCCTGGCCGTTAAGCTCGGCAATACCGCGACGCATTTCCGGCCCGATCTGTACGCGGGCAACATCACGCAGGTAAACCGGGATCCCGTTCTCGCCGGTTTTCAGGACGATGTTATTGAAATCATCAATGGTCTGAAGGTAGCCGCTGGCCCGGACCATATACTCCGCTTCTGCGATTTCAACGGATGAGCCACCGGCCTCCTGGTTAGAGGATTCAAGCGCCTGCTTAACTTCGGGCAGGCTGATGCCATACTGTGCCAGTTTTTCCGGATTCACCTGGATCTGATACTGCTTCACCACGCCGCCCACCGACGCCACTTCGGCAACATTCGGAATGGTTTTCAGTTCAAATTTCAGGAACCAGTCCTGCAGGGAGCGCAGTTCCGCAAGGTCGTGTTTTCCGCTACGATCGACCAGAGCATACTCAAATATCCAGCCCACGCCGGTGGCATCAGGACCTATTTCAGAACTGACACCGGCAGGCAGCTTGCCCTGAACCTGGTTCAGATATTCCAGAACGCGTGACCGCGCCCAGTACAAATCGGTACCATCTTCAAAAATGACGTACACGTAGGAGTCACCAAACTGAGAAAAGCCGCGCACGGTCTTTGCGCCCGGTACCGACAGCATGGTAGTAGTGAGCGGATAGGTGACCTGGTTTTCAACAATCTGCGGAGCCTGGCCGGGATAGCTGGTTTTGATAATCACCTGCACATCAGACAGGTCGGGAAGCGCATCCACGGGGGTATTGATGATTGTCCAGGTTCCCCAGACGCTGAGGAACAGGGCTGCCATCATCACAAGGAAACGGTTGGCGACTGACCGCCGGATAATCCATTCAATCATCGTCGTCTCCTCAGTGTCCTGAATGCATGTTTACAGGCTGGTCAGTCATTGCGGGCATTGTGTCGTCCGTTTTTTCTGGATGGCGCATGCGCTCCAGTGCACCGGTAATATTAGCCTCCGAGTCAATCAGGAAGAGGCCGCTGACCACCACGGTGTCGCCTTCGTTCAGCCCGCTACCAATACCAGACTGTTGCTGTGATTCGTGCAGAACGTGGATTTTTTTCGGCACAAACCGGCCTTCATCATCAACGGTGATCACACGCTGTTCTTTACCGGTATCAATCACGGCCTGGCTCGGTATCAGCAGCATTTCCTGGCTTTGAGTATTCAGTTTCAGATACGCATTCATACCCGGCTTAAGCAGTTCGTCTTTGTTCGTGACCTGCAGACGTACCTGCAGCGTGCGGGTTGTCTGATCTGCGCTCGGGAGAATGTTCCATTTTTCAACATGAAATGTTTTGTCCGGATAAGCCGGTACCGATATTTCAAACTGTGAAGTGTCTTTCAGCAGATAGGCGATGGATTCCGGGACTGCCGCACTGATCCAGACCGGATCCATCCCCTGGATCTGGGCCACTACTTTATCTTTCGAAATGTTCATACCGGTACGCAGGTCAAACGCAGTGATGACACCATCGATAGGTGCCTTAATGGTAAACCGGGTCTGAATACTGCGGGTGGAACGCAGTCTCTGAATGTCCTCTTCCGGCATGCCTGCCAGGCGAAGCCGTTCCAGAACGCCTTTCAGTTGCGTGGGCGTGCCGCCGGTCCCGGACAGCAGGAGGAACTCACTTTGCGCCTCCACCCATTCCGGAATGGTAATATCGATAAGCGGCGTCCCTTTCTTCACATGATCGCCTGTTGTCAGGGGATAGACTTTTTCAACGAAGCCGTCAGAACGGGCCTGAACAATAACAAACTGATATTCGTTATAACTGACGTTGGCAGGGATTGTCTGGGAATAATTCAGCATTCCGCGCGAGACTTTTTGTGTTTTCAGTCCCAGATTCTGCACCTGAGTCGGGTCAATACGGATCCCGCTGCTGCCTTTATCTTCGTTTTCATCAGCATATTTAGGCACCAGATCCATATCCATGAAGGGGGATTTACCGGGTTTGTCAAATTTGGTATCCGGCTTCATGGGGTCATACCAGAAAAGCACCTTGCGTTCCTTTTCGGTATTTTCTGTTTTTTCAGCTTTCTGTGCGGAATTTACAAACTGCCAGGCAGTGACAGATATCAGCCCTCCCGCTATGAGGCTGCTGATAATTATTGCAGCATATTTTATCTTTGAAGAAGCCATACAATTTCCCGCTAAAAAATCAAAACCCCTGGCATATGCGCCTGATGATTAATTAACAGGCGCACAGGTTACATTCGCTCCGGATTGTCAATCAGGACTGCGTATCGTTGATGCTTTTGAGTAAAGAAATATTGCCCTGCTGAACAAACGTAAAGTCAACATGAGTGCCCGCCTTCAGCGCCGTAATGCTGTCGTCTGCATTCACAAAGGTAAAGCGCATAGTCATAGCAGGCCAGCCAACCGCCGGGATGGCTTCGTGAGAAATCGTGATTTTCTTACTGCTGAGGTCAACGTCTTTGACAACCCCCGTTCCTTTAATTATCTGCTGTGCTGAGGCATCACCGGCAGCATTCATTTCGCCGTGCTGATGGGTTTCTGCATGCAGCCCCGCTGAAAACATTACGGAAAGAGCACTAAATACAACTGCTTTAAGTGAATTACGCATTTTATATTTCCTGATGAATTAAATAGCTTTACTCTACCCAACCGCCACCCAGCGCAGTGAAAAGATTAATTTCATTGACCTGCCGGGAATAGGTAAGATCCAGAATGGCTTGCTGCGTGGTAAACAGAGAACGTTCTGCATCAAGCACTTCGATATAACTGACGGCGCCACTGGAATATAATCCTCTGGCACGCTGAAGCGTTATCTGTAATGAGTCAAGATAACGCTGTTGTGCCTCCAGTTGCTGATTAATGCTGTCCCGCAGCGCGAGCGTGTCAGCAACCTCTTTAAATGCCGCCTGAATTTTTTGTTCGTAATTAACCACTGACTGCTGCTGACGAATTTCAGCGAGTTTCAGATTGGCTTTGTTTCTGCCGGCATTAAAAATCGGGATGTCAATTTTCGGGATAAAATTCCACATTCCACTCGCCGGTGTGAAGAGGCTGGATAATTCCGTGCTGCTTGCCGAAAGCCCGCTGGTCAGCGTGATGGACGGGAAAAAGGCGGCACGCGCTGCGCCGATATTGGCATCAGCGGCTTTCAGCTGATATTCCGCCTCCATAATATCCGGCCGCTGCAGCAAAATCTGCGATGACAGGTTTGGTGGCAGTTTTACTGGTTTGATCGCATTGCCTTCCATCCTTTTTTCCGATGGAAGCGCGCGATACGTTCCCAGTACCAGCTGCAGGGCATTATTGGCCTGAGCCAGGTCGCCTTCTCGCTTGGCGATCTCTGCACGGGTACTTTCTATCTGCCCGCGAGCCTGTTCCAGTGCCAGAACGTTTGTACTGCCGGTGACCAGCTGTTTCTCAACGAACGCATAGGACTGTTCGTAATTCTTCAGCGTTTCCCGTGCGATACGGAGTTGTTCATAAGCCAGCTGCTGACTGAAATAGCTCTGGGAAACATTTGAGACCAGCAGGATATGTACGGCACGACGGGCTTCTTCGCTGGCGAAATAGTTCTGCCTGTCAGACTCGCTCATATTTTTGAGCTTGCCGAAAAAATCGAGCTCGTAGCTGAGCGTCAGACCTGCGTCATATTCCTGGGTGGTCGGTTTGTCCCCTTTCAGTCCACCACTGTAGGTGATCCCTGAAGAAGCATTTAGCTGAGGATAACGGTCTGCATCCGTGACGTTGTACTGAGCCCGGGCCTCTTCCACCTTGAGGGCGGCCATTCTGAGATCGCGGTTATTGGTCAGGGCTTCAGCGATAAGCCGGGTCACCTCGGGATCGGCAAAAAAGTTACGCCACCCGGTGTCCTGGTATCCCGTCACCGCCGGCTCCAGGCTGTTGCGGGACAGGGAGAACTGCTGGGGTACCGGTGCTGCCGGCCGCTGATATTCGGGCGCCAGAGAGACACAGCCTGCCAGGATGAATATCGTGCTGATGCTAAGTAGTTTTAATTTGAACATAACGCTTCTCGTCCAGGCCGACCTGGTAAATGGTTCAAATGAAGTCCGGATTATTGATAGGGATACTTTACAGAACGCTCTCTGTTTGCCGGGTGACAGAATAATGACAATGTTGTCATTATTGCTGTCATCCGTTGATAACGGTCGCGGGCGCAATAGAATGACATTAGCAGCCTGTCGGAGAGAAAGATGAAAATACTGATCGTTGAAGACGAAATGAAAACCGGTGAATACCTCAGCAAGGGGCTGACTGAAGCCGGATTCGTGGTCGATCATGCTGATAATGGTCTGACCGGGTATCATCTCGCCATGACCGCCGAGTATGATTTGGTGATCCTGGATATCATGCTGCCTGATGTGAACGGCTGGGATATCATTCGTATGCTGCGCAATGCCGGTAAGGGGATGCCGGTATTATTACTGACCGCCCTCGGCACGATTGAACACCGCGTAAAAGGGCTTGAGTTGGGTGCGGATGATTACCTGGTAAAACCTTTCGCGTTTGCTGAGCTTCTCGCCCGGGTACGAACCCTGCTGCGACGGGGTAATACGGTGATCACGGAGAGCCAGTTCCAGGTGGCCGACCTTACGATTGATCTTGTATCAAGAAAGGTCAGTCGCGCCGGGAACCGCATTTTATTGACCAGTAAGGAGTTCAGTCTGCTGGAGTTTTTCGTTCGTCATCAGGGGGAAGTTCTCCCGCGCTCTCTGATTGCCTCTCAGGTCTGGGACATGAATTTTGACAGTGACACAAATGCCATTGACGTCGCGGTCAAGCGGCTTCGCGCTAAAATAGACAATGATTACGAGCCGAAGCTTATCCAGACGGTACGGGGCGTGGGCTACATGCTTGAGGTCCCTGATGCGTAAAATGCTCTCCAGGCGCCCTTTCTCTCTCGCCCTGCGGCTGACCTTTTTTATCAGCCTGTCCACGATACTGGCGTTTATCGCCTTTACCTGGTTTATGCTGCATTCCGTTGAGAATCATTTTGCCGAGCAGGATGTCAGCGATCTGCAACAAATCAGCAAGACAATGCACGGCATACTCCAGTCGCCGGCCGATCCTGATGAAAAAAAGATAAGCAAAATAAAGGAGTCGATTGCCAGTTACCGTAACGTTGCCGTTCTGCTGATGGATCCGCAGGGAAATATCCTGTTCACTTCGGCACAGGGGGCGGCATTACGTCCGGCGATGAAGACGGCGGACTTCGGCTCACACACTCGCGCGCAGGATGTTTTTCTCTGGACGGTGGAAGATCCGGTCATGCCCGTGCACGGCGGGCCGGGCATGAAGATGGAAACCTACCGGATTATCGCCTCTTCAGGAACCGCGACACTGCAGGGAAAAAACCAGAACTATGTCCTGCTGACGGGCCTCTCCATCAATTTTCATCTTCACTATCTCGACGCGCTGAAAAAGAATCTGATTGCGATTGCTGTAGTGATAAGCCTGCTGATTGTGTTCATCATCCGCATTGCAGTTCGTCAGGGACACCTGCCCCTGCGTAACGTCAGTAATGCCATTAAAAATATCACCTCGGAAAATCTTGATGCACGGCTGGAGCCCTCACGTGTGCCCATTGAGCTGGAGCAGCTGGTCGTCTCTTTCAATCACATGATTGAGAAAATTGAGGATGTTTTTACCCGACAGGCCAATTTTTCTGCCGATATTGCACACGAGATCAGAACGCCGATTACTAATCTCGTGACGCAAACTGAAATTGCACTGAGTCAGGACCGGACGCAGAAGGAGCTTGAGGATGTCCTCTACTCCAGTCTTGAGGAGTATAACCGGATGACCAAGATGGTCAGCGATATGCTTTTCCTGGCGCAGGCGGATAATAATCAGCTGATCCCGGACCGGGTTATGTTCGACCTGAGTGCGGAGATCATCAAAGTCTTCGATTTCTTCGAAGCCTGGGCGGAGGAACGTAACATCACACTGAAATTTAACGGGGTGCATTGCCTTATTGAAGGTGATCCCCAGATGTTCAGACGCGCCATCAACAATCTGCTCTCTAATGCCCTGCGCTATACGCCGGAAGATCAGGCGGTAACCGTATCGATAAAGGAACAGGAAAATTATTTCGAACTCATGATTGAAAATCCGGGGAAACCAATCCCTGAAGAACATTTATCAAGGCTTTTTGACCGCTTTTATCGTGTGGATCCTTCCAGGCAACGGAAAGGTGAAGGCAGTGGAATAGGGCTTGCTATTGTAAAGTCAATCGTGGAAGCACATCACGGCAGGGTCCATGTGGAATCGGATGTACGCTCGACACGTTTCATATTATCAGTGCCAAGGCTTGAAAAAATAATAAATAGCACCCCACAATCGTGATTTAAGGGAATACAATGACAAAGTTGTCATCAGCCTGTCACGTGGCAAACAGAAGCCATTCGATATAATTAGTGCAACTTATCAGGAAGGCTGTATTACCTGCCAGGAAATGTTTCCAGGAAGAATATACAGCCAGCCACCCGGTAAAACAGGTTAAGCGAAACAGCATTCTGTTTGTCACTGAATGCGCTGGCTTCAGTAACCGGACATCACTAATTCAGGAATGGAGAATTACCATGAAAAAAATTGTACTGGCAACTGCTTTAGGTTTTGGCCTGGTGTCTGCGTCATGGGCCGCTGAAACCGTGAACATTCACGAGCGCGTCAATAATGCCCAGGCTCCGGCTCACCAGATACAGTCAGCTTCTGTCCCGTCTGCTGTCCAGGGGGAGACCTCCCGGATGGCCGGAATGAATCAGCATGAACAGGCCATCATTGCTCATGAAACCATGAACAATGGCTCTGCGGAAGCGCACCAGAAAATGGCTGAAAACCATCAAAAGATGATGGGAAATATTGCCGTCAACGATACCCGCCCGTCAGTCTCGTTCGCAGCGATGAATGAACATGAAAGAGCGGCCGTAGCCCATGAAACCATGAATAACGGCCAGTCCGGGGCGCACCAGGCGATGGCTGAAGCGCATCGCCGCATGATCAACGCTGGCTGAGTACCGCTGTAGTATGAGTGCTGTTACCTTTTCCTTGATAGATATTTCCTTAACCGGATATGTTGCTGCATTTTTGCCCCCGAACGGGGGCTTTTTTATCCCTCTCAGCTACAATTATCCTGTATCAACCTGAATAAGGATTAATTGCATGAAAATCAAAACCTCCCTTCTGGTTATTTTAATGTTATCCATGCCTGCTATTTCTGCTGAACATTCTGATATGAAGATGGGTGACATGGGGTCATCTGCCTCGTCGCAGGCATATATGTCCGGCATGAATGAAATGCATGAGAAGATGATGGCTGCGGTTAAGGAACCCGACCCTGACAAAGCCTTTGCAAAAGGCATGATCGCACACCATGAAGGCGCAATAGCCATGGCTGAAACGGAGCTCAAATACGGCAAGGATCCGGAAATGAGAAAACTGGCTGAGGACATCATTAAAGCGCAGAAAGGCGAAATCGACCAGATGAACAAATGGCTTGATAACCAGAAATAAGGGTTGTCAATACTGTATGCCGGGCGTGGATTTTATATCGTGCCCAGAGTACAGGGGATCTGTTAATCGTTAATTAATAAAAACCCGAATTATTCCGGGTTTTTATTTTATTACCACTGAAGTCTGTTTTTCTGGAATGAGGAAGTCCGTCTGAGTTTCTCTGCCGATTATTCAGTGCGTCATGGAGATAATTTCGGTCAGGATCTCTTTCAGCTCCACTCTTTCCTGCACACCATCATGATAGGTGGATCTGGCGAGGATTTTATCCCCCGTCATCCGGGGCCAGAATGTATCCAGTACATTATCAGGCTTCATGCCGACCGCCCTGCCGATAATTTTTTTTGCATCACAGGTGTCCGTATAGGTGACCTGTACGCCGGTGAGTTCATGAATGAGATCCGGGCAAAGATAATTCTCTATCTCGCGCTTACGCGTGGCAAAAAACATCCTCCCGGCCTCCTCGACTTCTTTCTTTCGCTTCTGAATTGACTGGGCCTGAGAGGGATCTCCGCCCGTATCGGAGTCCAGAAATACGCACCAGGGCAGGCCCAGATCGTTGGCCAGGTTTAAGGTGACCCAGTGCTTGACACTCCCGCACCCCCCTATCAGAACAGGCACAACGCTGACATCTTCCAGGCAGGCGGGCAGTACACCGGACTGCTTCAGTGAACGTGCGGCATGCCTCAGGAAGGTGACATCCGATTTTCCTTCAACCAGCACAATGCCTTTCGCGCGTTCCATGCCGGTTTCCGGCAGCACTCCCAGGCTTTCCGTGGCTTCCTTCAGTACCGCGTGATCAGGCATTTTTACGACAGGTTCTCCTGACCGATCCCGGGTAACATAACGAACACCGTCGACAGGGATCAGTCCGGCAAGTGCCGGCACATGAGTGGTGACAATAATCTGACGGTGTGGCTGGCAGGCTAACGCCAGCAGCGCTTTCATCAGCAGAACCTGGTAGTTCGGATGCTGGGATGTTTCAGGCTCTTCAATGGCGTAAATGACATTTCGCTGCGTATTCGCCACCATTTTCTCGGCTTCAGCCCTGAAAAAATTCAGCAGAATTAGCCGCCTTATCCCGCTACCCCGCTTATTGATGGGGATACCATTTTCCCCGTCCAGGGTGAAACTGAAGGTCCACTTCGGTTTCTCCTTAAATCGTGGCGTCAGTTCACTGGCGAGTTCAGGTGCCATTTCCCGTAATTTATCCAGCGTACGCCGGGCGACATCCAGCACACTGTCCTGAATTTCGTTTTCAAGCGCTGTGATTTTATCCTGCAGTGCAGCCTGAGCATCCTTCACCGCCTGCTGAAGGGGATTTTTGGCTTCGGAATCCCCGTCGCTGCTCTCCCTGTCGGCTTTAAAGAGCGCAAACGTGGGCAGTAAATCGAGGATCTTGCCCCACAGCGATTTTGTGTCGGTACCAAACTCCTTGTCGACATCCAGTAAAATTTCCGCGCAGTCATAAGGAACGGCGGCTTCCCTGATAGCCTGGCGCCATAAGGATGCCGTGCGTTTATCTGCCACATTTTCTTCAACGGCTTTTCCCACGGCCCTGAGCTCCGCCATTTTCATCCCCATTAAATTTCTCAGGGGCTCGTGCGCAGGATGCATGCAGCGGATGCAGGTTTGTTCAGGTTTACCTGTCGTTGTGGCTTTAAAGGATTTTACGATCTCGAAATTACCGTCTTTATTGAGCAGATGTTCAGAGGCGAGTGTGGTCTGCACGCGTTCGTCGATAATTATAGACTCCGGCAGATCATCAAACTCGCACGCGATTTCAAAACGGCTCGCGCCTTCCCTCAGGCTGAAGCAGTTCATGTCATTTCTGTCAGCCTTCATCCCTTCCGTTTCAAAAAAAATAGCCAGAGCCTCAAGAATGGTGGACTTGCCGAAATCATTACGCCCGACAATACCCGTCATTCCCTCATCAATGTTTATTTCCGTTGTGTTTCTGTAGCCCCTGAAATTTGTCAGTTTTATTTTTCTGAGTCGCATAGGCAGTCCTGCTGTGTATTAGAAAAGGGGATCCTGTAGTCAGATGTAATATTTTTAAGAACCAGTCTGGCCGGTATCAGCATATCTCACTTGCCTTCAAGAATTTTGATCACGCTCCACTTTCTGATAACCCTTGTCCTTTCTGTCACAAAAAACGGCATGAATACAAGGTGATCAGGACACTGCGTTGGCAGAACCGAGAAGACTCGCATCTGTGGGATCACCGATTGGAGCATTTAATGAAACCGTTGAAACTATTGCTTTCTACGAGTGACCTTTTCATTCTTACACCAAACCAATCTCTTACGTGGGAATCCCATCAGAAGTGCTGCAGCTATCCTGGGGGCTTCTTGATGTGAAATGTCCATATGTGACAGACTGACGCGCTCACAGAGCTTGTCCAACCCCTCCTCTGCTCAGAAGCTAGTTCTGAACAGAGGAGGGGTTTTGAATTTGTAGACACTAATTTTAATGAGACCCGCCGCTCAGTGATGTACATTACTTTCATGTTCTATCAAAATATGTTGTACGTTCAAATTTGATGTGTACAATCTAATTAAAGTTTGTACGCCATGATGTGCAGGGAATCTATCTGTGAGGAAAAACGATGAAACGCGATTACGGTAGTGTGGGTACTATAGCGCTCAGAGCAAGTGCTTTACTCCAGGCTATGAGCCGGGATATCGAGGAGCAAAGGAAAGAATTTAATCTGACTGAATATCATCAGACATATACTCGAAATGCTGTGGCAAAGTTACCAAAATTGAGCCGTCGTATAGTTGAATTGGCCGTAAAAGAAATGGAAGAAAGCGGCTACGAATTCAATAAAAAGCAAGTTGGCAACGTCGAGCAATACGCATTAACAATTCAGAACGTCATTGATATATACGCCCACCGGCAGATACCTAAATACCGTGATATTCATAAAGATCCTTATGTGATTTTTGTCGTAAACCTAAAAGGTGGGGTATCAAAAACAGTCAGTACAGTAACGCTTGCACATGCGCTACGTGTACACCAGGACTTGCTCCGCCATGATCTTCGTATCCTGGTTATAGACCTTGATCCTCAGGCATCTAGTACCATGTTTTTGGACCACACTCATAGTATTGGTACTGTTCTCGAAACAGCCGCTCAGGCAATGCTGAATGATCTCGATGCTGAAACATTGCGAGAAGCGGTTATTCGGCCCACCATTATTCCTGGCGTTGATGTGATCCCTGCATCTATTGATGACGGCTTCGTGGCGAGCCAGTGGGAGTCTTTGGTTGCAGAACATTTACCTGGCCTTAAGCCTTCTGAAGTACTCAGGAAAACAATCATTGACCGTATCGCAGGTGATTACGATTTTGTGTTCATTGATACTGGCCCTCATCTTGATCCCTTCCTTCTGAATGGTCTGGCTGCGAGTGATTTGCTACTAACCCCTACCCCTCCAGCACAGGTTGATTTCCATTCAACCCTTAAATACTTAACACGTTTGCCTGAAATGCTCGAACGTCTTGAAGAGGAAGGTGTAGAGCCACGCCTGAGTGCAAGTATTGGATTTATGTCAAAAATGACCAGTAAGCGCGATCATGAGACGTCCCATAGTCTGGCTCGTGAGGTGTATGCAAGTAACATTCTGGACTCGTCACTTCCACGGTTGGATGGATTCGAACGATGTGGTGAATCTTTTGACACCATCATTAGTGCTAACCCTGTTTCGTACCCGGGAAGTGCAGAGGCACTGAAAAAAGCACGTACCGAAGCGGAACGTTTTACTAAAGCCGTTTTTGATCGCATTGAATACATTCGGGGAGCGTCCAAATGAAAAAGGTTTTAGCTAGAGGGCGCGTTCTGGGTAATAGCAATTCAGAGTTCGCCCGTATGCTGGAGAGTGACGGAGATGTCAAAACCTTTACACTTAAATCAGGTAAGCAGGCCAAATTTGTCAAAACGGTAGTGTTAAGCGGAGAGATTGAATTAAAGACGTTCGTTGATGCTTCGGTTAATGGACGCGATCAGGCTATGCTTTCGCGCGAGTCAGTTACTGACATTTCCCGCACGATTAAACTTCAACAATTCTTTCCTGCTATTGGTCGGGAAGTTAACGGACGAATTGAAATATTAGACGGTACTCGTCGTCGGGCTGCCTGCATCTATAACAACGTAAAATTCGAAATTTTGGTAACAAAAGACGATATTGATCTTGCAGACGCAAGGCAGCTTGCAAAAGACATACAGACTGCAAGAGAGCATAGTCTTCGAGAACTGGGAAAACGACTGGAAGTTACCTATGGGACCAGTATGACTAAAGAAGAGATTGCTCTGGCTGAAAATATCTCTTCTGCAAAAGTTACACGGGCATTTCAGGCGGCATCAGTACCGGACGAAATGATCTCTGTATTTCCTGTAATAAATGATATTTCGCTGTCGGATTATCAATTTTTATTGAAACTGTCTGAAGAAGCAAACCACAAAAAAACGTCAGTGAAGGAGTTGATGGATAAAGTGCGGCAAAAGCTGATGGCTCTGCCTGATTATCCAGCAATTGATAAAAGCAAAATCTTGTCAGTCTTTCGGGCAGAGAGCAAAGCTCTTATGGAGCCGCCTGCAAAAACTGTTGAAACTGAGAAGTTGAAAGAGTTTGCTGATCGCAACCAGTTTGCAAGGAAGAAAACTGACTCGAAGAAGCGGCTTGTTGTTTATGAATTCTCACGTATATCTAATGAAGTGCAGTCAGAGATTGATGAAGCTATTAAGCGTATTCTTGAAAAACTGCCTTCATCGGGGGGATAAAAATTCAAAAAAAAGGATGCCAAATGGCATCTTTTTTTTACTTTTTTCACCATGCTTTTTTGATGCTTATTGCATTGATTATAAAGTTTTTTTTAAAATTCTTTCATAGTGAAATCACCACGAGTTATCTTGTGTTTTTGCTTCGTCATAGTTTGGCTATTGGCAAATCAGACCAGCGAGTCGTATAGGCTGGTGAAAGCATTTCTCGTTTCATTTGCCACTCAGGAGCAATGCCTCGTCCCGCAAACCAGACTTTCCCAAGTCCTGAATGGTTAATACCGTCCACGACTTTCATCAGCTGATTACTGTTGCTTCGGGGCTGAGTATCATCGAACAGATTCAGCTGTGAAACACCGGTAGGAGTGAAATCATTGAGCATGCAACCTGCTTTTGCATATCGATGGCCATTCACCCAGATCCGATCCAGCGCTTTCACCGCTGCGGCTATGATGTCCCGGGTATCCTGCGTGGGAGTCATCAGCTTTTCACTGGCCACATTCCCGTAATACGGTTCGTTTACAGCGAACGGTGACGTCTTCACAAAAACGGCAATATGCCTGCAGAACTGACGCTCGCCGCGCAGCTTTTCAGCTGCACGCTCAGCATACTGACAGACTGCCTGCCGCATGGCTTCATATGTCGTTACACGCTCCCCAAAGGAGCGGCTGCAGACAATCTGCTGTTTCGGCGGAGGCGCTTCTTCCAGCGAAATACAGCTTTCTCCGTTGAGTTCCCGGACGGTTCTCTCCAGCACAACGTTGAAATTTTTCCTGATAAATACAGGGTTCGCGCGCGCCAGCTGCAGTGCAGTTGTTATCCCCATTGTGCTCAGTTTCTTCGAGATCCTGCGGCCAACCCCCCAGATTTCGTCTACTGGCTGCAGTGACAACAGTTTCTCCGTCCGCTTTGGATTGCCTGAAGTCAGAGCAAGCACGCCTCCAAACTGCCGCCATTCCTTAGACGCCCATTGTGCGCTTTTAGCCAGCGTTTTGGTCGGCCCCATCCCGACGCCGATGGTCAACCCCGTTCCGCTTCGCACGTGCTCGCGCAGCTGGCGTCCGAAATCCTCAAAATCCATACAGCCATCTATACCCCTGATATCCAGAAACATCTCGTCGATGCTGTACTGCTCCACGCGCGGCGCCAGCTCCTCAAGGTGAGACATCACTCTGTTGGACATAGATGCATAGAGCTCGTAATTGCTCGAGAACGTGATGACCGGCTCCGGGAATTGTGCCGTCTTCAGCTGGAACCAGGGGACGCCCATTTTAATACCAAGCCGTTTCGCTTCGGCACTGCGCGCGATGACACAACCATCATTATTACTGAGCACCACAACAGGCCTGTTACGCAGGTCTGGACGAAACACCTTCTCACAGCTCGCGTAGAAGCTGTTGACGTCAGCCAGGGCGAACATTAGTTGCTACCCCGCGTCTTATGTATGAATGCCATCACCACGCCGAATATCTGCAGTTCTTCCGGATAGAGGGTGGGGTAGGCGGGATTCATCGGCAGCAGAGCAATCCGGGGTTTAAGCTGCAGGCGTTTAACGGTGAACTCGCCATCTGTCTCCGCGATGACAATATCCCCCTGCATAGGTTTTTCTGCTTTATCGACAACCATTAAATCGCCGGAGTGCAGGCCCATATCTTTCATCGAATCACCAATGGCCCGGACAAAGTAGGTCGCGCTGGGGCGACGGATACAGTAGGCGTTCAGATCCAGTTCGTCTTCGGTATAGTCCGCGGCCGGTGACGGAAAACCTGCCGGACAGCGCTCTGTGAAAAGTGGTGCGGTAGACAGTGCTGGCTCAGATGCGGGAGTGACAAAAAGGATCATGGTATACCTCTTAAAATAACTGTTTTTATATACAGTATTATTTAAGATGTTTCACGTCCTGCAAGGAGAATTTTACCTGCTCCTGCCAGGTTATTGTTCTGGCAGATAAAACAGGCTCAGGGTTATCCACAGAAACGGTGCATAACCCTGTGAGTGGATGCCAGGTATATCTCCGTCTGCTAAGCCAGCGGCTCAATAAGTTCCCGGCCCTGGCTCCGGGGATTGCCAACAGCCCGACTGACGGGGTGCCATGTGAAATCTTCGGCCGAAAGACTGCCCTCACAGGCAATGTCTTCCGCCTCTTTACCGGTTGTGTTTTCGCTGAGCCATTTACGTGCGGCAGCCGGTGAGTACACGAGCGGTCGCCGATCGTGAATGTCCAGCAGTCCCTCATCCGCAGCTGCTGTGACGATAAGGAAGCCTTCCTGGTCATTGCCGTTCTCAAAAGGTGGTTTCCCGATGGCTGCGAGCAGGAGTGGATTTCCGTCCTTACGGTAAATGAAAAACGGCTGTTTCACGCCGTTTTGCTGTTTCCATTCGAACCAGCCGTCGGCAAAAACAATGGCCCGTCCGTGCTCCCAGAGTGGCCTGAACATCCGGCTGCCGGTCGCAGTTTCACTTCTGGCGTTGATAAGAGCGGGCTTGTTCCACCACTCCGGGGCATACCCCCAGTGAACTGGATCAAGCTGCAGCTGCGAGCGGCGTTCGCTCAGCAGCAATACCCGTGTCCCGGGGGCAACGTTGTAGCGGCCGACGGGTTCCGGATCATACGGAATATCCCGTTCTGCTTCTTCTCCGAGAAAGGAAAGGTACTTCTCGCGGGAGTGATACTGCGTAAACCGACCGCACATTGTGTTTCTCCGCTGTGGAGCTCTAATCAGGGTTCACCTCAGTTCTGAACATAGGCTGTATTTCAGGTTCCTGCCATCGTGTGGCCGCCGTGCCGCTACTGTAGCCGGGCCGCTTCGAATGCAAGGGTTCGCTCTGCCGGTGTCCTCACCCGGTCGCAGTTAATTTCAAAGGCATTACCCGCTGTCTTCCCGTCGTTTTCCGTCTCAGGTTTCGCCGTCAAACCGTCCAGCCAGCGTCTGCTTTTTCACTGCGCTGCGGCTTGCGGCACCGCCCCTGCATTCTCCGCTTTTCGCCCGGCTGTCGTATCGGCACGGCGTAACTGGCGCCGCATTTGAGAAAGGAGAACTACCATGTCCCGATTTATCCAGGGTAATTGCGTCCATATCATGTCCGGATTTCCGGATAATGCTGTCGATTTCATTCTGACCGACCCGCCATATCTCGTCGGTTTTCGTGACCGTCAGGGGCGTACCATCGCCGGCGATAAAACCGATGAATGGCTGCAACCCGCCTGCCATGAGATGTATCGCGTGCTGAAAAAAGACGCGCTTCTGATTAGTTTTTACGGATGGAACCGCGTCGATCGCTTTATGGCCGCCTGGAAAAACGCGGGATTCAGCGTTGTCGGCCACCTGGTGTTTACCAAAACCTACACATCGAAGGCCGCATATGTGGGCTATCGCCACGAATGCGCCTACATCCTTGCAAAAGGCCGTCCACGTCTGCCACAAAACCCGCTGCCGGACGTGCTGGGCTGGAAATACAGCGGCAACCGGCACCACCCGACAGAAAAACCCGTAACCAGCCTGCAACCGCTGATCGAGTCCTTCACACATCCCGGCGCGATTGTGCTCGACCCTTTTGCCGGCAGTGGTTCTACCTGCGTGGCCGCGCTCCAGGCTGGCCGTCGCTACATCGGTATTGAACTGCTGGATCAGTATCACCGGGCCGGACAGCAACGTCTGGCCGCCGTCCGGCGCGCCATGCAGTACCCGGCCGCTAACGACGAGTTCCCGGAGGCCGCGTAATGAACTATGCAGGACACGAAAAACTCCGCGCAGAAGTGGCAGCAGTCGCCAACAACATGTGTGACCTGCGGGCGACGCTGAACGGGATGGAGCACCGCTATCGCTTTGACTCCGATGTGCTGGCCGAACGCCTGACCCGTCAGACCCTTTTTCGCATCAATGCCCTGTTTATGGCGGCGTACAACGAAATTCTTGAGCTGGATGCCTGCTTTAAGGACTAAGGAGAAAAACATGTACGGAACCTGTGAAACCCTGTGCCGGTTGTTAGGTGAGCTGTATCCCGCAGAAACCCCGCTGAACCTGATTATCTGGTCCCCGGCGGATATCGAAGCGCTGGCCGACGGAATGGAATATGCCGTTTCGGAGCAGGACACAAGGGCGGTACTGGCGCGTATGGACGCCATTCCGGAGGAACAACGGCTTGAGTCGGGCGTGTCTGCCGGTGCGGTGATGGATCTGATTGAACAGGTGAAAGAGGCCGCGTCGGGAGTGGTGGTGCCGGTGGAACTGCTTGAAACCCTGCTGATCACTGCCGAACAGGCGTTATGGCACAGGGAATGGACCGCCCGGGATGAGAACCATCCGGTGCCGGAAAGCATTACCCGTCGCCTGGCTGATGCGGCGAAAGTTCGCGCCTTACTGAAAAAATGAAATCTGCACGCCGCTCGGGCGGCGTGTACTGACCCCATTCAGAGGAACCCATTATGCAGGAAACCACCACGTTAAACGCCCTTGTGATGCGCCGTGCGCGCGATTTGATTGCTGATTATGGATGGCCTGACCATACCGATGTTGATCAGCGTGATCCGGTCAATAAACCGGGCTGGATAAGCATTTATGTCCGTCTGGATGCGGCAAATATTGTTCATCTGCTGCCTTTGCTTTGTACCGGTGACGTACCCGCAGAGCTGCAAAGTGCCATGACAAAAATAGCCGGGACGCCAGCGCAGATTATTTTATCCGGCAGCCGCTATGCCGACGCGCCGCAGCTTCCGGAGGACGGAACACAGATAGCGTTCCCCTGGGCCGGGGAATGGCTGACGGAGCCGGAGATTCAGGCTGTAACGGATTGCCTGTCCCGCGCCGTGCGGGATGTCTCCCGGCAGGTATGGGAGGATGCGCGCCGGATAAAGGCGGCGCTGACCACGCGCGGGGAAACGCTGTTTTATCGCCAGACCCGAAATTTCCGTCTGGTTGTGAAGGAAAATGATATGCCCTGCTGGCTGGACGATGATGACAATTTGCCGGTGGTGCTCGATGCCATCCTGAACAAAGGGGCACGCTACAGCAGCGTCGAGTTCTTTGTTATCAGCGACAAAGTTGATCAAATCCTGGCATGTGGCCAGATGTGCGATGTGCTGCGTATTCCGGGCGAGCCTCCGCGCCGGTGGATGGATTTAACCCTGTTACATGAGGTCATGGCAGAAGCGCGTGCAGAAATCAGTCTTGTCCGCAATGCCCTGTCAGCAATCCGGCCAGTGTAGCGAACAGCAGGGGGCGGCGGCCCCCTGAATCTACAACGAAGGATAAGGATGTCGCCGGCTCCGCTTTTACGGCTCTTCCTCCACGTTGTTCCGGCTTCGCGGTGAGTAACGTCCCGTGCGGCCTGCGGCAAACGCCGTGCCTCTACTATAGCCGGGCCGCGGCTGATGCAAGGGAAGCGTAAACGCCGTCACCTTCACTCGGTCGCAGTTTATTTCATACGTTATCCGCCGTCTTCCCGTCGTTTTCCGGCTCATTTTTCGCCGTCAAACCGTCCAGCCTGCTCCTGCTTTTTTACTGCGCTGCGGCTTCGGTGACGCCCTTGCATCCTCCGCTTTTCGCCCGGCTGTCGTGTCGGCACGGCGTAAGCCGGAACTCAGACGACATCGACTATGGAGGATTTTTTATGAGCACTACGACCACCACACCGGCTGTTTACGTGGGCACCTGGCATAAATACAACTGCGGCAGCATTTTCGGCAAATGGTTTGATCTGACGGAGTTTGACGGCAGGGAGGATTTTTACGAGGCCTGTCAGGCACTGCATGCCGATGAATGGGATGCCGAGTTTATGTTCCAGGACTGGGAAGGTATCCCGTCACACTTCGTCTCTGAAAGCTCCATTGACTGGGATTTTATCGCCGCTTACAAACGCGCCGAAGAAGAGAGCAGGGAAGCCGCTTTTATCGCCTGGGCGGAGTATACCGGCGAGTGTGACTATGACGCGTTTGATGATGCGTACCGCGGCGAGGCGGAAAGTGAGGAGGACTATGCGCGGGAGATGGTTGAGGACAACGGCCTGTTAAATGAGGTGCCGGAGCCGTTGCGCAGCTATTTCGATTTTGAAGCCTGGGCGCGTGACCTGTTCAGCAGCGGCTATGTGTTCCATGACGGTTATGTCTTCAGCAACTGATTTATGTCCGGCGGGGAAACCCGCCGGACAGGGAGAAAACGTATGAAACTTGCACCACAAAGCCGTGAGATCCTGCGACAGTACAAAGCCCTGATTAATGCCCGCCGACGTGATGCCGGTCAGCGGGAACTGACCACCGCGCAGGTGATGGATGAAATTTGTTACTACATGACGTGTCAGTGTGCCGTGTACATCGGCGGTCATTTCATCTTACAGGGCGGTAAAGGGCAGTAAGTATGATTGCAGGCGTCCGGCCCGGAGGGCGCCTGTCAGCCCGCGCGAAAACCCGGGCAGGCTGCGCCTGCCGGAGAGAAACTTCGCCGCGCCTCCGGCGCCGCGCACTCTCCTCTCCGTTGTCCGTCGCTGTTGCCCGGGAATGGGCGTATTATCCGGGATATCTTTCTGTAAAGCAGACCGGTGATGCATATGTCGAAGTGGAATATCGCCTCTTTCTCAAAAGAAGAGCAGGATAAGGTCTCAGTCGATAAAGCCGCCGCCGCTGTTGCCTGGCAGGAACGGATGAACAAGCCTGTGGTGCCAGAGCTGGCTGAACGGGAACAGCCTGAACATCTTCGCCAGTATTTCCGGCAAAGGCTGGAAGTTCATCGGCAGAACAGTCAGCAGCTGCCGCGCGCAAATGCGCCCGAATATAATAAACCCGGTGATGAGCAGCAGAAGTGATTCTTATAGTCAGTGTGTCCAGGGAGGAAAATCTGTGCGTATGTCTCTGATGTTTGCAGCCGTGACTCTTTTAACCGGTATTAACCTGTTGTTTATTCCGTTTCAGCCTGTACCGGCTCTGTGGGGGGGAATCCTGGCCGTTGCTTTTATACTGATGAATGTCGTGGCGGATAAATTGCGTCTCTGGAGTGGCGTTGCATGGATTATCGTTGCCGGCATCATCATAACGTTGATGCTGAAGGGGAAGGAGCCGGGTGACGAATTAAGAGTGCTGATCACCGTTTTTGCTTTCCTGGCTTCAGCCTGGTACAGCGTTGTGCAGTACAGAAAAGAAAAGCATTTTCGCTCCTGATGTTCCCGGCAGGTATTAAGCCGGATAATTGTCAGCCATCTCGTGACTGCTCCCCGCCCTGTTGGCGAGGTTTCCCATTAAGCCGCATGTAATCCATTCTTATCCTCCCGTTCCCGTTTTCACTACGGGCGACTTCCCTGACGGGAACCGGGGCTGTCATGCTTCGCACCGAGCCAGCTGCGCTGTCTCTGCCCGGCCCCTTCGGGGCAGCGGGTTTCCATCCCAGGCTGTCGCAACGTCAACGGCAGGCTTGCTGCGACCGTTCCGGTCACGCCGCCCTTTTTACGCGCCGTATCCTGCGCTTTCTGCACCCCGGCAAACTGACGCCGGGCTGTAAGGCGCAACGCCGTTTCGCGCCCGCGCTTTCCGTCGTTGCGGCGGGTTCCTGCTCATTCCTTGCCTGGTTTTTTCACCCTTTTGAGTCCTTTCGCCGGGGCTGAGACAAGCACAGTCGCTGTCAGCTGTCCAGGGTAAATGGCACGCGGTAAACCGCGCCCTGGACATCCGCCATCGCCCGCGCTGGTTTACGCCCTTGCGGCGAACGGCTCTCAAACGGGTGAAGGTAACAACCAGCGGGCGCGTTCAGCAGGTCCCCGCAAAACGTCAAAACCGCGGCCCCGGCAACTCAACGGGTGATGGTTTTTAAAAGCAAAACAAACGGAAGGAGATTCATCATGACAGTACGCGGCATCAACAAAGTCATCATCGTGGGTAATCTGGGCCAGGACCCGGAAGTCCGTTATATGCCCAATGGCGGCGCGGTCGCTAATCTTAGCCTCGCCACTTCGGAGTCCTGGCGCGATAAACAGACCGGAGAGATGCGCGAAAACACCGAATGGCATCGCGTGGTGCTGTTTGGCAAGCTCGCGGAAGTGGCCAGCGAGTATCTGCGCAAGGGCGCTCAGGTGTACGTCGAAGGGCAGTTACGTACCCGCAACTGGCAGGACGACAGCGGCGTAACGCGCTATGTCACTGAAATCGTTGTCGGACAGAACGGCACTATGCAGATGCTGGGCGGTCGTCGTGACGGCGGTCAGCCACAGAACACGGCTCCACAGCAACCCGCACAACCGCAGAGTCCTGCCGCTCCGGCACAACCTGCTGGCTCCCCTGAAAAATCCCCGAAAAAAGGCGGCAGAAAACCCCGTCAGACTACAGCGCCGTCTCAGCAGGTGCCGCAGCCGTTACCGGACGATTATCCGCCGATGGATGATGATGCCCCGTTTTGACCAGCATGATGAAAACGCCCCGCAACCAGCGGGGCAGGAAAAGGAGAAAGACATGACCAGCAACGTTATACCGCCCCTTCAGTCACTGCCAGATGGCACATTCACTCGCGAACAGGCTGAAGCGGTCGCAGCGCAGTATCAGAATGTCGCGATTGAAGACGATCAGGGAACGCACTTTCGCCTGGTGGTTCGTCAGAACGGCGAAATGGTGTGGCGGGTATGGAATTTTGAGCCGGGTGGTGAGTACCTGATGAACCGTTATATCCGGGACTACGGCATCCGTAAACAGCAGTAAAAAGGTGCCCTGCCGGAGCAGCAACTCCGCAGGGCCGGACAGTAATCAATATCTGTGAGGAGTATCAACTATGTCAGTAACCGAGTCTAAAGCAAAAAAGGTTAAAAAAGCCAGCCCCAAAGCGTCAACGCGTAAAGCTGATGCTCAGTCAGACGTCCTGGTTGCCGTACTGGACAGTGCCCCTGTCAGTTACACCGCATGGTCCCGCCTGTTTATCGGGGATCTCAACTGCCGTCTTATCCCGCACACGCCGGAAGAAATCAGGGGTTATGCCGACAGTATTTTCGCGGTCGGGCAAATCCATAACATCGTGGTCGTGGAATGTGATGATGGTCGGCTGGAAGTGGTATGCGGCGGTGGGCGTACCAAAGCCATCGGTTTGCTGGTTGAAGAAGGGAAGGTCGACCCCGATCACGAATGGATCTCCTGCAAAGTGGTTCCCCGCGAACTGGCGAGGGCTATCTCTCTGACTGAAAACGGCAGACACAAGACAATGCACCCTGCCGAGCAGATCGCCGGATTCCGTTCTCTGGCAGAAGAAGGGAAAACACCAGCGCAAATCGGGGACCTGCTGGGCTACGGTGTGAAGCACGTCCAGCGCATGCTCAGGCTCGCAGGACTGGCTCCGGTTCTTCTTCAGGCACTGGCAGAGGACAAAATAACCACCGAACACTGTCAGGCGCTGGCGCTGGAAGATAATCCCGACCGTCAGGTGCAGGTGTATGAGGCTGCGTGTCGTCAGAGTTGGAACAATAAACCGGAAGTGCGTGTGATACGTAATCTGATCACCGACAGCCAGGTTTCCACCCTCAACAACAGCAAGTACGCATTTGTAGGGGAAAACGCCTTCTCCGGCGATGAAATCCGCGCTGACCTGTTCAGTGACGAACAGGGTGGTTTTGTGGACAAACTGGCGCTGGATACGGCCCTGCTGGAAAAACTCCAGGTGGTGGCAGAGTGCCTGAAAGAGGCCGAGGGCTGGGCATGGGCCACCGGACGCCTGGATGCGGTCAGTTATCACGGCGAAGACAGTGTGGTGTACCGGATTCAGCATGAACCTGACGCGGTTTACACGGAGCAGGAACAGCAGCGCATGGATGAATTGCAGGGCGAGTATGACGAGAACCAGACCGCCAGCGATGAAACAGACGCGATGGAGTCAGAGATGGAGGCCATCGAATGCGCGGCACAGCTCCGGGCATGGACGCCGGAAATGCGCGCACAGTCCGGTGTGGTGGTGTCATGGCGTCAGGGTGACGTTTATGTCCAGCGCGGGGTGATCCTGCGTGAGCAGTCTGAAACGGAAGACGAACCTGCTCAGGTTCCTGTATATGAGCGCCAGCCCGAACCCGTTGACGAAATCAGTCTGCCTCTGCTGACGAAGATGTCCTCTGAACGTACGCTGGCCCTTCAGGCTGCGCTGGTACAGAAGCCAGAGAAAACGGTAGCTCTGATGGTCTGGCGTCTGTGTACCTGCGTTTTCGATAACTGTACCACGACCCGTCATCCGTTCGTGATGCGTCTTGAGGTGCATCACAACCGTCTGGTCAGTGAAGCCCCGTCCGGTGAAGAGGGAAAAGCGTGGCAGTCCCTTATGCAGGAAAAAGCCCGTCTGGAGGCGCTGTTGCCGGAAGGCTGGAAAAAGGATTTCACCACCTTTTTTACCCTTGACGGAAAGACGCTGATGTCCCTGATGGTCTTCTGTACGGCCTGTTCTGTCGATGGTGTGCAGACCAGAACGATGGGACATACCACACGCAGTGATCTTGATGGTGTTGAACGTGCTGTTGATTTCAATCTGCATGAATGGTGGCAGCCGACGAAGAACAATTTCTTCGACTACCTGAAAAAGCCACAGATTGTTCAAATCCTCAGTGAGAACGGTTTGAGCGGGGCCGCCAGCGATGCGCTGAAAATGAAGAAATCTGACGCAGCGGACCTGGCTGAAACCATGATGGCCCGTCACTGTCCTCAGTGGGTGCCTGTCTGGATGCGCGCCCCTGATGCAAAAACGCCGGATGCTGAAGCAGAAAATAACGCTTCTGATGCTACCGCCACTGACGTCCCGCCTGTGGCTCACAACAACATTCCAGATGCAGCCTGATAACGGAGGCCGCCCCTTCGGGGGCGGCAGTAAGGAGAACATGATGCGTAACATTATTACCCCTGATGTGCTGAAAACCATGATCCCCCAGGAATATGAGGACTGGCGGGAAGGTGGCGAAGATTTACGCCGCGAACTGACCCATGCCGTGATGCGTGACCTTGACTGTCCGGCTCACTGGGACCTGAACGGCGAGTACCGCAGTGAGTTCGGCGGTTTTTTCCCGGTGCAGATCCGTTTCACGCCATCCCACGGCAATTTCAGCCTGGCAGTGTGCAGTCCCGGTGATATCAGCCCGTCCTGGATGGTGGTGTTTATTCCTGCCAGTGGTCGCCCTTTCTCTGTGATCTGCACGCTGCCAGCCTGGTCGCCGGAGGTTATCAGCCACACGTTGAGTCTTGTCGCCCGCCTCGATGCCGATGGTTACAGTCAGGCCAGTATCATCAGCGTTCTGGCGATGGAGGGTACATTATGATCCCGGCAAACCTGTCACTGGTCCCTCTGAGTCATGAGCGTCGTGCGGTAATGCAGGCCATCGCAGAGGTGGAAGCAAAATACGAGCGCGGTATCGGTGTCGCTGAATTTCCCTATGCCCGCACCTTTTTCCGCATCCTGAACGGCAGTAAGCGTGTCACCGTAAAGGATATCGGCTGGTTCTCTCCAGGGCTGACGGATCAGTCGCTGCGGGGAAATAAACAGGACTGGCTGGCGGCGATCGACCGGCTGATTGAAAGTCGTGGCGCATGTTGCTGGTTACCCCTGTCGCTTTCTGATGGCTGGCGACTGTTCCCGGAAACGAAGTTTCAGATGCAGGAGCGTACCCGAAGGCACAGTGAACTGGGTGCTGAAAAATACACCCGCCAGCGCCGAAAAGAGGCGTGCCAGCGCGAAATGGCGTATCAGGCGCTGGCGGGGCAGGCGGAAATTGAGCTGGCTTTTCATACCCCGGAAACGGTCAGCAGCTGGAGCGCACGCTGGTCGGGTACTGAACTGCGCCAGTACGACCTGGAGGAAATGTTCTGGCGCTGGAGTGAGCGTTTTCCGTCACTGGCATCGATGGAACGCTGGATGATGGCGAATCAGCCATTCTGGAGTGTGATGGTGGAGTCTGATGCTCTCGCTAAAGAAAGCCCGGAACCGGTCAGACAACTGGAGCGATGGATGGTACCCAACAAGCTGATACACCGGAGCCATGCATGAAGTGGCGTTACTCGTTGCGCTGGAGACTGCCCCGGACACCATGTCCCGGACCGCAGGAACTGGTGTCAGAAGTGGTGGAGGCCGGGAAGCCCGCTCCTGAATCGGTGATGGCCCGCTGGGTGGCAGGTGTCGGGTATGCGGTGTGTGTGGATTTCCTGGATGACAGGCAGATCAGGCGCTGGAGCGATGAGCGGAAAGCGGCTACCCGCAGACGAAATCTGGAGCGCCGCGTAAACCGGATCGCGCCACTGTTTGCTGATGAGCTTATCGAGCGGGAACTGGAAACCCGACCGGAGTATTTTCAGGGAAAGACCATGAATATGCCTCCCAAAGGAGGGGAGTCATGCTGAAGGTTATGAGCCGTATGGTCAGACAACGGATTTATATCTGTTAAAACACTTTTGGTAAGGAAAGACTATGACTCACGTATTTGTTTATCTCGTTATCGCTTCATCTGTACACGGTGGCAGCAGCTGGAACGTAACCCCTATGCCTAATATGGATGTTTGCAATCAGTTCAGCGAAAGTATCACTAAACCCCGGGGATTTGACCTTAATTTCCCCCGGGCAAGCCTGGTTCGCTGTGTTGAGGTAAAGACTGATAAGCCTGTTAATCCGTAATATCACATGAATGATCGATATATTTCCTTCACGATATACGGTCAGCAGGGGACAAGAGGGAGTTTAAAAGAGGCAATTTTTATATGAGATACTGGATACTGGTTGTTCTGCTAAATGGATTGTTTGCGCTGGTCATTCACTTTGCCGCGCCGGAATTGTTCGGAAGTACTGAGCATTATGTCGGCGCTGGGATCTGTGCTCTGATAGCGATAGTTATTACCTGGCGAGATCCTCCAGGGATGCTGGACAACGTGCTCTTATTTCTCTTTAAGTGGGGAATTGTGGCTTCAGGTCTGGCGTTTTTTTTCTGGGGTATCGGATACAAGCTGGAATTCTGGGGAAATCACAACCCCGATGAAGTTTTCACCAGCACTTTTGACATCCTTCTGCCAAATCTGGCATTGCTGAGCGGTATTGTGATTCTGGTTAGTGCCTGGATATCCTGGAGGCAAAGGTAACAAATAATTCGCCAGAATGAGGGCAGGAAAGTAAAAGAGCAGTGGTGCCTGCGGCACGACTGCTCTTTTTTTTAACCTTCATTCTTTGTCATACCCGCGTGAGTATCTCCCCGGAAGAACGGACTCTTCCAATTGTGATGGTTGTTGTCTGTATTACTTTTTCAAATTTACCTGCTGTCGGATGGGGTTACAGGCCATAACTGAGGGCGACTTCCCTTCGGGAACCGGGGCTGTCATGCTTCGCACCGAGCCAGCTGCGCTGTCTCTGCCCGGCCCCTGCGGGGCAGCGGGTTTCCATCCCAGGCTGTCGCAACTTCAACATCACGCTTACAGCATCCGTAAACGGATGCGCCGCTTTTCACCATGCCGGCGATAAGACCGCCGTCACTCTGAGGGGCAACGCCGTTTCGCGCCAGCGCTTTACGTCGTTGCAGCGGAGCCCTGCTCAGCTTTGCCCCGGTGCGTTTCCCCCGTTTAAGTCCCTTTCGCCGGGGCTGAGACAAGCACAGTCGTCATCATCTATCCAGGGTAAATGGCACGCGGTAAACCGCGCCCTGGACAGCTGCCGCCGCCCGCGCTCGTTTACGCCCTTGCGGCGAAGGTTCTCAAACGGGTGAAGGTAACAACCAGGGGAACAGAGCAGCAGGTCCCCGCGAAACGTCAAAACCGCGGCTCCCGAAACTCAACGGGTGATGGTTAAAAAAACAAAACAGAGGGAAGCAATAATGAACACACAAAACGTCAGCATCAAAATCGCCGCTCAAAAATCATCCGAACGATGGGGTTCAGACCCAAAAGCGCGTCTGGACTGTGTTATCGCAGAACAGCGTTCGTACCTGGCTCAGCTGTGCCAGGTCTGGAATCTTCAGTTGAGCCAGAAAGACGAGGCCGAGGAAGTCCTGCGTCTTCTCAGTCTGATGAGTGACAACGTTCACAAGGAAGGCGTGTTGTGCTGGGAACGTTCATATCCGCTGGTTTCGTTCTATGTCGTACAGCCGTGGTTGCAGGCTAAAGATCATGCCATCCGCTTATACGGCGTTATCGGACGTGAGGCGTGGGAAGTCGCGCGAAAAGACCTTTGCAACAACATTAATTTTTCCCAGGCCATGATGCGCCTGGAAGAATGTTAATCGGCATCATTCACGGCGGCAGGGTATGTCGCCATCAACAAAAGAAGGAGAACACCATGCATTTACACCTGACTGAATCTTCCGCTGTGCCGGGGATGCAGACCACCGCTGAGGCTGAGCGGGCCTACTGGCTGAACCGTGAACAGGCGGCGGTGAAAGCCCCTGCTGAAATCGACGTACACGCTTTCCATGATGCGCTGGGGCTGATGTACCCGATGAACTGGCGAAGCAGTGAGAACGGTGAGTGCGAAACCTTCATGCTGGCAGAAATGATCTGCGGCAACGTGACCGAAATTTATGCACGAATCGGTATCCGTTATTACCGGATGCGTGACTACAGCAACCTTGACCACGCGGAAATTCTGGCCCGCGTTAAGGAGGTATCAGACAAGAGCCAGAAATGAAAAAAGCAGGCATAAGCCTGCTCATTCCACGCCGGATGACACACCCGCAAAAGTTTGCATCCGGCATACGCAAAATCAACATGGAGATTAAACCATGCAATTTGACCCGCAAATCGTCGCACAGGCGAACGCATTTGTAAATGCCCTGCGCAGTGGTAAACGCGCCCGTGTTCCGGCCTTAAAACTGGAGCACTGGCAGCAGTTCATGACAGTGGTATACGCTGGCCTCGGCCTCGCGTGATGTGAAACCTGCCGTCCCTTCGGGGACGGCATTACAGGAGATTTTCATGTCACAACTGAGTTTTGTCGATGTCTTTGATATGGCCAGAGAGAGCGCAGGCGGTTGTTGTGTCACTCAGGATGCGGAGGCTGGTAACGGGTATTTCCCGTCTGTTCACAGGCTGATGAGTGCACAGTACAGCCGGAGCCGCTTTATCAGCGTGTTCAGGTCCACAGGCTGCCATCTTCGGCGCTGGGAAGTGTTCAGCGATTTTCTGGCGCTGGCAGCCAGTGAGCTGGATATGGCCCGGATAAGAACGCCGGAGAGTATGGCGCACTGTCAGAAAATTTGCGATCGCTACACCACCGCCGATATTGAGAACATGAACGAAATGTTCAGCCTGATGGTGTGTGCGCTGGAGGCAAAATTTCATGATTTTCTCGGCGCGATTTTCATGGAGCTTGAACTCGGAGATAATTTTCGCGGGCAGTATTTTACTCCCTATTCCGTACAGTGCCTGATGGCGCGCCTGCTGATGCCAGGAATTCAGGACACCATCCGGCGGGAAGGAATAGTGACAGTCAGTGACCCCGCCAGTGGTGCGGCGGGAATGCTGATTGCTTATGCGGAGTGTCTGCTTGAAGCAGATATCAATCCTTCCTGGCACATGTTCGGCAGTTGCATCGATATTGATCCTGTGGCGGCTGATATGGCTTTTATCCAGTTGTCACTGCTGGGTATTGCTGCGGAAGTGGTGACGGGTAACACACTCACTATGCAGTTTAACCGGGTGCGGTATACGCCAGTGTATTACTTCAACGACTTTGAAAAACGTCTGTCGGACCTGAACCGACACAGGGTTATGCTGGCATTTATGCGTGGACTATCGGATGCCACGTAAGTAACCAGAAGGGCAGGGGATAACCTGCACGACTGCTGTCAAAGGCCGCGCGCCTGCGGCGCAGGGTAATACCTGCTGCGCTACGCGCCGCACATATTACTCAGGCGCGTGGTTGTCATATTATTATTTATTCCCGCCTGTCACCTCTCATCCGGCATTCTTCTGTTTGTCTTTTTTGGTATTTATTCATTGTATTTAAAATAATAAATATCAAACCGGGCGACTTCCCTGACGGGAACCGGGGCTGTCATGCTTCGCACCGAGCCAGCTGCGCTGTCTCTGCCCGGCCCCTCCGGGGCAGCGGGTTTCCATCCCAGGCTGTCGCAACATCAAAATCCCGCTTGCTGCATCCTTTAAGGATGCGCCGCATGAACCGCGGCGGTAATAAATTCCCGCCACTTTAATGGCCGGAACGGTAATTCGTCTCGCGCCGATTTTCCGTTCCGGGTTGTGTGCATTCTCCCTGAGTATATATCGCCCGATTTCATCAATTCGCGGAGGGCTGCTTTTAGCATCAGCCAGGAATAAATAAAAGGGTATATAAACGCTGCGCGCCCTTTTATTTATTCCTGGCAGCTGCTCATCGCCCTTTGCCGCTCAGTGATGAAGTCGAACGATTTAATAAATCCATAAGGAGAAAACCAGAATGCACACAATTAACGTCAAAACCGCCACTCGTGAATCAGCCGAACAATTTAAAACAGATAAATTCCAGCGCTATTGTGTAATCGATGATAATGAACGACTTGATTTCATCCCTGCCCTCTTTTTTACACCAACTGCAGACAATATGATCGCCAGCTGGTTACGCCAGCATTCAGATTATGATGGTGGTTTCTGGAACTACTGGATCATTCCGCAGGGTGTTGGTGGAAATGTGGCACCGAACAAAATTATCTTCACTACTACACAAACCGGATATATCGCACCTGCAGGAGAACAACGATATAACATGTGCATTCCTGGTAATTATTTTGAATCAGAGGTCAGTGCCGATGCTGCCGGAATTATTGCAACGTTGATGATAATGAACTGGCTGTCCTGGCAGGCAGCCGATATGGGGACTGAATATGCGAAAGTCTGTAAATATCTTGTCGCCCGTCAGGATGCCCTGAAGGATTATGTCAGTCTTATTCAACATCCGGAACGTGGATTGATATGGCGGGCTATCGATTAAAACAGGTGCGTCACTCTGGTGGCGCATTTTTTTTGATGGCAACATAAATTGCCTGAATTTCTTTTGCATATTGCTGGCGCTTTTTCTCCTGTACTTCCGTTTCACGAAATCCTGCATTATAAGCCCCTACAGCCCGCCATGAGTATCCCCAGCGTTTAAAAGCAATGGCAAGGTAGTAAGCGCCAGTGTAAATGTTCAGGCAACTGTCAGTATAAAGTTGTCGGGGAGTGATCCCGAACTGAGCCAGATGCGAAAAATTTTGTGAGTGTATTTGCATCTTGCCGACAGCATATTCGCTCTGTGATACAACGTTGAGCGCATTATCACGCCATGACGACTCACGGAACGAAATCGCCCGTAACAGATCCGGCTCGATCCTATAATCCCTGCCCGCCATTTCAAAACAGTCCCGCGCATTAACAGAAAACGTTATCGCCAGTAGCCCAGTAATCAGAGTTTTCCTCACGTCAGCTATTCCTCATTACCTTCTCTTTAGCCAGAGTGCCATTTTTCATAAAAAACGGCAATGCCCGGAAATACTGAATTCTTCCTGGCTGACATATTTCCGTATGCCTGCTCCTTAACATCAAAGTCCCACACCCGTCGCAAGATTTAATCTTGCATGATTATCCTTTATTATCAGTATATTATGTTAATATTGTTATCGTTGTTCTATGTCAGATATAGATACTAGATTCACATGCAAATCTTTAGTGAATCGTAAAGGAGTCGAATCCAGATTCATCTGCGAATCAGGCCACTAAATTAAGACAAATTAAAGGATTCGAATCTGGATTCGAATCCTTAATTTCGGTATAACAGATTCGCCTGTATGAAGTTGGTGAATCCAGACTGACTCTAATAAAAAAAATGGCCGATTCACATGTGACTCTTGATAATCAGATAAATTTTAATTTCTAATAAGGTTTTTGAAATGCCAAAAATACAGACTTATGTGAACAATAATGTTTATGAACAGATCACCGATCTCGTTACCATCAGGAAACAGGAAGGTATAGAAGAGGCATCACTTTCCAATGTTTCTTCAATGCTGCTGGAACTGGGCCTGCGCGTCTATATGATTCAGCAGGAAAAGAGAGAGGGGGGATTTAATCAGATGGAGTACAACAAGCTCATGCTGGAAAACGTTTCGCGGGTACGTGCTATGTGTACAGAAATTCTTAAAATGAGCGTCTTAAACCAGGAGTCGATTGCCAGCGGTAATTTTGATTACGGCGTTATCAAACCCGCTATTGATAAGTTTGCCAGAGAGCAGGTCAGTATATTTTTTCCTGATGATGAGGATGATCAGGAGTGAACCTGGTTTCATTTCTAAACGCCGGAATCATTTCCCTGATTCCGGCTTTTTTTTGGTCTCTTTAAAAATATGGAATCTTTACATTCGCGTTAGCGACTCACGTCACATAAATCTGGCACTTTGAATGTTCTGGTGGATTTGAAACGTCTGGTCGCTATTATTTTATTTATCAGCTCTAAGTGAGAAACAGGGAGATAGTTTTAAATAAAATATTGACGAGTAACTTCAGCATGTCTTAGAAATTGCAATGGAACTATTCATTGCTTTTGGAGTTCTTTTGTCTTTTTTCAGGAGGCCTGGATGCCTGTTATTGACCCAGTACATTTTATGTATGAACGTAATCATTTTCCATCTTTGACAGATAAAGAGTTTGAAACGTTAGTTTTATACTGTCAGATGATGAATGTTCAGATGGTTGCTGATTATCAGAATCGTAAGCCTGATGTAATCATTAGGCATTTGAAGAGTTGCAGACAAAAAATTGGTGTTGAGAGCGACTTTGAGCTTTACTTCATAGTAATAAATACGTTTGTAAACTTTGAGAGAGTTTTTCCGGAGTTAACATCAGAACAGATAAATATTCTGGCTGCATTTTCCTTCTATCCAAAAAGGTCAACAATTGCCCGGCGTTTTGGTATATATCGGTGTGATATATATGATGAGCTGATTAAAATCAGGAACAACCTTGGCATTGAAGATTTGGAGTCTCTCAGGATGCTTTTTTTCATGAAGATTACAGTTTTTTTGTAAGTTTTAAGTGTTTATCTGAGTGCTTACTGGAGCCTGTTTTTTTTGATTTAGATCAATCTATATTCCGTTGATTTTGTGAATTAAATCACCTTTTGAAAAATAATATGTTGTTTTTTCAATGAAAAATAAATTTACCCCAAACCCTTGAATGGAGGAAATTGACTTTGTCTAATATCCCTATCGCAAATTAAAACAGGTGGCGAGAGATGAAGGAGCCAAAATCTAATATCAGAAAGCTAATTGACATTGGTGGATTAATTGGCAAAAAAGTGAATATTAGCTGTAGTCTGGATGAAGCCATTGATGAACTATTAATGGAGAGTGCACTCAAGAGTGGGAGGAGTAAAAAAAGAGAAGCTGAATTAAGACTGGAGGATCATTTACGAAGATTTTCTCTCGTACCTGCTGAAGAACAGTATATTGAAAAAAAAGTGGATTAATACGTTAAGTATTCTGTTTCAGAATCATTGGTCTTATCTGATGGTTCTGTGCCGGATTGACTTAACCCGTCAATACCGCTCTGGGTTGTTTTGTAAATAATATAAATGGAGTTTCTATGAATTTATCCTTATCAAAAGGCGGCCTCCCCGCGTCTGTAAAAAACCGTGCATGGCAGTACTGCCAGATGGCATGGCGTGGTGTGACCAGTAAAAAAGCGCTGTCCCGTCTGGCCGCGCTGTCTCCGCTGCTGTTACTCGGTGTGGGACAGATGGCCAATGCAACCGACCTGCTGGCCGGGGGCAAGGATGATGTGAAAGCCACCTTCGGTGCCGACTCATTCGTCATGATGTGTATCATCATCGCCGAACTGATTGTCGGTGTGGCGATGTATATCCGCACCAAGAACCTGCTGATCCTGCTGGGCCTGGTTGTGGTTATCGTCTTCACCACCGTCGGTCTTACCTTCATCAACTGATATGGAGGGAAACGATTTAGACAAATACCGTTTCCCGAAAACCCTGTCAGAGCAGAACCGCATTATTGGACTGCCCCTTGATGAAGCTATCCCCGCAGCGGTTGTTTTGCTGTGGGGATTTTTCACCAAGAAATATTTATTCAGTCTGATTATTGCGGCAGTTATCTGGCAACTGATCAGGGCGGCGAAACGCGGAAAAAGCTCCCGCTGGTTATACAACTGGTGTTACTGGTATTTGCCTACTGAATTATTCCGGGTTGTCTACCGCGTTATTCCCGATTCCAGTTTCAGGAAATGGATAAAATAAATTACCGCAGGGCCATATTATGGAAATTAGCGCTCGTAATTCATCCACCAAAATTATTGCCGTTATTATTCTGTCACTCACGACACTGGTCTTTATTCTGGGCTTTGCCGTGGCATGGCTGGCTGTGACCAACAGAGCACTCATCCACGAGCAACGTACAGTCGTCACTCCGATGACCTACAACGCGCCTTTTGTGGTATCCGAAACGAAAGCCGATACCGAGTATTTCCGGATGATGACGCTGTCCTTCCTGGCCCTGCGTCTCAATGTTGCCCCTGAAACGGTCGATTCCAACCACGCCTTTCTGATGACCTTTGTCGAACCTGATGTTCGGGCGGATTTTGTAAAAGTCCTGGATGAAGAAGCTGCACAGATTAAAGCCAATGATGTGAATTCCACTTTCTACACCACAGAAATCAATGTCTATCCCGTTGACGGCCGAATCGATGTTCGCGGCGTGCTGAAAATGTGGATTGGTAACTCTAAGCCTTCCACGGAAATAAAAACCTACCGGCTTCGTCTGAAGTATACCGGAGGCTTTACCCGTATCGGCCGGTTCTATGAGGTGACCAATGAAAAATAACCTTCCGGCGTTATTGTTTGGTACAGCCATGATGGTCGTTGTGCCCCCGGCTGCGCAGGCACAGTCACCTGCCACGATCAGCCTTCCACAGGGCGGGCAGTTCCGGCTGAGTATCAGCAATACCGATCCTAACATGATTTTTATCCCTGGAGACAAAGTCACCGCCATCACAGCGCCTGGGGGAATGCTGGCAGACAAGCGACTGACAACGGCCGGAGGTGTGCTGTTCACCTCGGTGGCCACACGCACGTTCACGATTTTTGTAGAAACAGCGCTGGGCCAGACCTTCTCTGTCGTGGCCACTCCCGTAAAAGGCGAAGGTCGCGTCTATCGACTGATGAGCGCAGAACCGCCCTCACGGCCTGAAACCCGTAAATGGGAAACCGCTCAGGCTTACGAAAAGCTGCTCATCAGCCTTAACCGTGCCGTGCTGACGGGCGACATACCTGATGGCTACGGCGAAGTAAAACCTCTTTCTGACGGTATTCGTCTCCCCGGTGGTTTTTCTGTTACCCCCCTGAAAGCCTGGGCGGGCGACCAGCTGCGTGCCGATCGTTATGAGCTGCGTAATGCCAATACCTGGGGGGTGGCGCTGCGGGAGCAGGACTTCTGGAAGCCCGGGGTGCGTGCCGTGATGTTTGATAACAACGCACAGACTCTGATTGGCGGAGGAAGAATGACCGTCACCGTTATCCGTGGAAACGGGGAGGGGGAAGATGGCCAACGTTAATAAAGTCGTCCGCCGTCGTCAGGTTGCCCTGCTTATAGCTCTTGTGCTGGGGATTGGTGCTGGCGGTGCCGGGACATGGATGGTCTCAGAGATGAACCTGAAGAAAGCGCCGCCCGCAAAAGCGCCAAAAGGAGAACCCGCGCCGGATATGACCGGTGTGGTCAATCAGTCATTTGATAACAAAGTCCAGCGTTCTGCCATCGCGGAAGCCCAGCGGCTTAATAAGGAAACGCAGACAGAGATTAAAAAACTGCGTACCGAAATGGGGCTTGTCAGTCGCGACCTTAAAGGCAGTCAGGATCGCATTCGTGAACTGGAAGACCAGAACCAGTTGCTGCAGACACAGCTTGAGGCCGGGAAGAATTTTGACTCTCTCAGTGCCGAACCTCTGCCGGGGGCGCTGGCCTCTCAGGGGAAACCTGCACCCGCTGGTAATGTTCCCCCCCCGACCAGTTTCTGGCCAGCAGGCGGCGGACAGGCCCCGGCTGCGCCGGTGATGACCCCCATTCAGCGTCCGGGAATGATGGACAGTCAGGAATTCAGTCTGCCGGATACCGGGCCTAAAAAGCCCCGTTTCCCGTGGATTTCTTCCGGCAGTTTTGCTGAAGCAATCGTCGTGGAAGGGGCTGATGCCAATGCGTCCGTTACCGGCGATAAAAATACCGCCCCGATGCAGCTGCGTCTCACCGGCAAAGTTCAGATGCCTAACGATGAAGAGTTCGATCTGACGGGTTGCTTTGTGACCCTGGAGGCATGGGGGGATGTTTCCAGTGAACGAGCCATCGTTCGTAGTCGCTCAATCAGTTGCAAGCTGGGTGATGACGACATCGACCAGAAGATTGCCGGTCATGTGTCCTTTATGGGCAAGAACGGCATCAAGGGCGAAGTGGTTATGCGTAACGGTCAGATCCTGCTGTATGCCGGGGGCGCGGGCTTCCTGGACGGGATCGGCAAGGGCATTGAGAAAGCCTCCTCCACTACCGTGGGTGTCGGCGCAACTGCCAGCATGAGCGCCGGCGATATCGGCCAGGCAGGGCTCGGCGGTGGTGTCAGTTCTGCGGCCAAAACACTCTCTGATTACTACATCAAACGCGCCGAACAGTACCACCCCGTCATTCCAATCGGTGCGGGCAATGAAGTCACGCTGGTTTTCCAGGACGGTTTCCAGCTCGAAACACTGGAAGAAGCGCGCGCGAAAGCGGCTGCACGTAAGAAACAAAATCAGCCTTCTGCCTCATCCACGCCTGCTGCCATGCCAGGTAACACCCCGGACATGCTGAAGCAGCTGCAGGACTTCAGGGTAGGGGACACCGTTGATCCGACGACCGGACAGGTCGTCACACAGTAAACGGGGCCGGGAAACCGGCCACAACAACACAATCCGGAATAGTTAGTGCCCTGGAAGACGAGAAAGGGATGGGCGGTAGCGTGTCCGGGCAGCATACACAGGAAAGAGTGATGGCAGACGTACTGGACCAGTTGCAGGAGCAGGAAGACCTGATTCACAGGCTGCACATTCAGGCGGTCAGACAACAGTTGAGCGTTAAAGGCGAAAGCCTTACCCGGTGTGAATGTTGTGGAAACCGTATTCAGGAACGGCGCCAGAATGCGATACCTGGCGTGCGTACCTGCACTGAGTGTCAGCGGGTACTGGAAATTCGGGAAAAAAATTATCAGAGGTGAAGGATGGGAAGCAGAAAAGCCAATGTGATGGGCGTGGGGAAAACCGGTAGCGGTAAAACCACGACACTCCCAGCCAGACCCTTCAGCGCATAATTGTTCAGGAAACATCAATGAAAAAAATCACACTTTTGCTGGCAGGCAGCGCCCTGCTGTTATCCGGTTGTGCCGGTGTCAAAAGCAGTTTCGACTGCGATGCCACAACGTCTGATACCTGTATGACCATGACGAAGGCTAATCAACTGGCCCGGGACAAGGCGGCAAAACAGGCGGGAAAGCCGGCTGCGGGCGGACTGCCTTCCCTGGTTAATTTACCGGCCACCTCTGCTGTGGGGATTCCGTCTGCATCCCGTTCCGCCGTCAGTCCCCCTTCCGGCACGCGGACCGTCAGCACCACGCCCCCCGTATCTGCAGGCATGTCCGCAGGTGTAAACACAAACACGACAACGTCAACACTGACGCCCCGTCCGGTTGCCGGAACGCCGGTCACAACCACCCCGTCATCAGTGGCTTACCGTCCGGTCGTCTCTGTGGTCACACCGACACCGTCATGCCAGAACGTGCGTTGTGACAATCCCGGATCTGTGCACCCACAACGCAGCCAGGACCAGATAGCCACGGTCTGGATTGCGCCCTGGGTGGACAGCGATAACGCCTTCCATCAGCCCGGTCGGGTGTCATTTGTGGTCAGTCCTGCCGACTGGGTTCTTCCGGCCAGGGTAAATTAAGGAGTTTCGGGTGAAAAAATTTCTGAACGTACTGGAAAATCTGCAGAACGCCTTCCGGATGCCGGATGGCGCGTCGGAGATGACGCGCAATCTGGCCAGCCTGGACTTTCCGCAGCTGACCAGCGTCCTGCCATACCGTGACTATGACCGTGACAGTGGGCTGTTTGTGAACCGCAGTACGGTGGGTTTTCTGCTACGTGCAGAGCCTCTTATCGGCGCTAATGAACAGATTGTGTATGTGCTGGAAGATCTCATCAAAAGCAAGCTGCCGCGTAAGACGCCAATATCGTTCCACCTGGTCTCCAGCAAGCTGATCGGTGATCAGCTTGACCGGGGCCTGTCTGAGTTCCGCTGGCAGGGGAAGCATGCGGACAAATTTAACCGTATCACCCGGGCATATTATCAGCGCGCAGCGCAGCAGCAGTTCAACAGCCCGACCGGCCTGCCGCTGACCCTGCGTGACTACCGTCTGTATATTTCTTACTGCGTGAAGGCGAAGAAGCGGACGGCGGCCGTGATGACGGAAGTCGCTCATACCCTGAAAGTGCTGCGTTCTTCTCTGGACGCGGCAAAAATTTACACGCAGGCGGCCGATGACCAGGAGCTGGCCACACTGGTTCACGGGATGCTGAATGCCCGTCATGATCAGCTGTACCCGGATGAGGTTCGTGTCGGCAAATTTGATGAGCTGCATCAGCGCTGTGTTGACCAGCGTATCGGTATCGATGTGCGTCCGGATGATGTCCTCATCAGTCTTGCCGACCGTCAGGGCAGCGTGACCTCCACGCGGGCCATGAACTTCATGCTGGAGAACAACCCGGATATGTTCATGCTGTGGATGGGGGGCGATAACCTGTCCAACCTGCTCAGCCCGGACCTGACCATCGCCAGCCCGTTCGTCATCACGATGGTGATGGAGGCCGAAGACCAGGTGGCGACGCAGGGAGAAGCCACGCGCAAGTATCTCGACCGGGAGAAAAAAGCAAACTCGCCCTATGCCACCCTGTTTCCCAGCGTGGCCAAACAGGCCAAAGAATGGAAGGAAATCCGCGAGCATCTTAACAGCAACCAGACCTGTATTGTCCGCTATTACTATAACGTCACCACGTTCTGTCCGGATACGGATGAGGATGCGCTGGTCTGCGAACAGCAGGTCATTAATACCTTCAAGAAGAACGGCATAGATCTGTTTTCCCCGACCTATATGCAGTTCCGTAACTGGATAGCGATGATCCCCTTCATTCATGCGGAAGGGCTCTGGGAAGACATCAAAATGGGCGGAGCCACTTGCCGGGCGGAGAGTATCCAGGCCGTGAACCTGCTGCCAGTAGTGGCCGACAACCGGTTGTGTCAGGGGGGATTGCTGACGCCATCCTACCGTAACCAGCTGGCATTCCTCGATATCTACGGCGACGGGATGGGTAACACCAACTACAACATGGCGGTCACCGGCACCTCGGGGGCAGGCAAGACTGGTCTGGTCCAGCCTATCCTGCGCAGCGTGCTGGATTCCGGTGGTATCGCCTGGGTGTTTGACATGGGGGACGGCTACAAATCGTTCTGTGAGAACGTGGGTGGCACGTACCTTGACGGTAAGTCACTCAAATTCAATCCGTTTGCCAACATCTCCAGTATCAATGAGTCCGGGGAACGTATCCGTGACCAGCTGGCTGTGCTGGCAAGCCCTAACGGTACGCTGGATGAAGTCCATCACAGTCTGCTGCTGCGCGGGGTTCAGGAGGCATGGGAAGCGCACAGGGAAAAAGCCCGAATTGACCACGTAGTGCAGAAGCTGACGACCATCCGTGAGGATGATAAATACCAGAACTCACCGGGTATCACCAACCGGCTGGATGAAATTATCGAACTGCTCGGTAAGTACTGCTCCTGGGGAATTTACGGCGAATACTTTAACAGCGACGAGCCGTCACTGACCGATGATGCCCGCTTTATCGTCCTGGAGCTGGGGGGGCTGCAGGACAAGCCTGACCTGCTGGTTGCGGTAATGTTTTCTCTCATCATCTACATCGAAGACAAAATGTACCGCACGCCGCGCAGCCTGAAGAAATGTTGCACCATCGACGAAGGCTGGAAGCTGCTCAACTTTAAAAATGAGAAGGTCGGTCAGTTCATTGAAACCGGCTACCGTACGGTACGCCGCCACCGTGGCGCGTTCATCACCATCAGCCAGAACATCAAAGACTTTGACGCCGATGATGCTTCCGGAGCTGCAAAAGCGGCCTGGGGTAACTCAGCCTTCAAGGTGATCCTCAAACAGGATGCCTCTGAGTTTAAGCAGTATAACCAGAACCGTCCCAACCAGTTCAGCGAGCTGGAGCGTAGTGTTATCGGCAAGTTCGGTGATGCCAAAGACCAGTGGTTCTCCTCCTTTATGCTGCGCATCAACGATACCTGCAGTTTCCATCGTCTCTTTGTCGATCCGCTCAGTCGAGCGATGTTCAGTTCAAAGGGTGATGACTTCGAGTTTATCCGCCAGTGCCGGGAACAAAACATGGATATCCATGACGCTGTATACCAGCTGGCACAACGTAACTTTCCTGATGAGATGCGCGAACTGGAAGCGCTCGCGGAGGCTGCATGACTACTGACCAAAAACTTACTCCTGCTCAGTCTGAATCCCCTCTCACTTCCGATGATGTCAGGAAGGGGATAAACATCACAGCGGGAGGACACAGGCGGGAGCAACGTCGCCGTCGTTGCCTGCTCAATCTGCTACTGGTCGCTGCCACCATTATGTGTATCAACGCGGCGGTAACGACGCTGCTGATTAGCTGGCGTACGCCGACGGTGGTGTCCTTTGATATGAAAAAAACGCTGGATCAGTTCACAGAACAGGCCAGCGCTCAGTCACTGGATGAGGCTCAGACTAAGGCTCTTACCGAACGATTTATGACCAGCCTCAATGCGGAGCTGCAGGACTGGCAGCGCCGCCATGATGCACTCATCCTGGTGACGCCTGCTGTGGTCAGCGGGGCGGGCGACATCACTGGTGAGATTCAGACAGGGGTGGCACACCGAATGGCGGCAGGAGGCGGCAACTGATGAAAAAAGGGCTGCTGACACTGTTGCTGATTTCCGGCGTAGCACAGGCAAAAAATCTGGGGACATGGGGGGAAATGTACCCCATTGCTGAGCAGGACATGCTCACTACCATCCAGACACGCCTGAAGGCAATGGAGGCCAGTGGTGAGATGGCCCGGGAGCAGGAAGCATTCAAACAGCGCGTCATTGAAAATACTCTGCGTCCCAGGCCGGTTGAAGGACTGACACTGGCGCAGGAGAACACCACGCACTATATCGATCCATCGCTGACGGTCAGTGAAGATCTGAAAGACCATCAGGGGCGGGTGTTCGCCCATAAAGGGCAGGTGATTAACCCGCTGGATACGGTGCCGTTCACCGACACGCTCTATTTTATTGATGCAGATAACCCGCAGCAGCTGGCATGGATGAAGGCACAGAAGCCCGGGACACTGACGTACCGCGTCATTCTGGTTAACGGGGATGTCCGTGAGGCCACGAACGCCCTCAATACCCGTATCTATTTTGACCAGGACGGTTCACTCTGCCGGAAGTTTAAGCTGAAAGCTATCCCGGCCCGGGTGACGCTGGCAGAAGATCGCCGCCGTCTTCGGGTGGACACGTTCGCCCTGGATGCGCCGGAGGTGAAGCCATGAAACGTTATCTGGCCGGTCTGGGGCTGATGCTGCTGTGTCTGACCGGGATGAGCGGCACGGCACAGGCGGCTTCAGCAGAATGTGAGGGGAATTTTGTTAACCCGATCACCGATGTCTGCTGGGAGTGCATCTTTCCGGTGACCATCGGCAATGTGCCGGTAGTCAAAGGTCGCCAGCCGGACACGCCGAACCCGTCGATGCCCATCCAGTTCTGCCCGATGGGCATTCTGTACCGGGTGGGGCTGGCCATTGGCTACTGGGAGCCGATGGCGCTGACGGACGTGACGCGTTCACCGTACTGCATGGTGAATCTGGGCGGGTTCAATATCAATATCGGTAACGTCGGCAGCGGGACCGGAGGACAGGAAAACCGCGCAAATCCCGGCGCGTTCTACCATGTCCACTGGTACAAATACCCGCTCACCTACTGGCTCAACATTATCACCTCAATGGGCTGCCTTCAGGGCGGCGACCTGGATATTGGTTATCTGTCCGAGCTGGACCCGATGTGGGACAGCAGTTCGCTGAGCATGATCATCCAGCCCGAAGCCATTCTCTTTGGCAACGTTATCGCGCAGGGGGCCTGTGCGGCAGACGCCGTGGCGAGTCTGGTGGGGAAACCCATTGATGCCCTGTTCTGGTGTGCCGGTAGCCAGGGCAGCATGTATCCGTTTAACGGCTATGTCTCTAACGAATTCAGCCCCCTGCAGACCTCTTTACTGCTCAGTGAACGTATGGCGTTCAAACTGCACCGTCAGGGCATTGTGATGAACAGTATCGGTGAAAACACCGCCGTGTGTTTTGAATATCCGTCCCCGATCATCCCTAAAAGCCGCTGGCGGTATCACCTGGTTAATAAATACCCCGATGCAGGCCAGTGTCATCCGCTGGGCCGTAGTGTGACCCGCTGGGAAGCCGGCAAAAACATGCCCAATGACCGGCGTAACTTCGGCTACCTCTTCTGGCGCAAGCGCAACTGCGTCTTCCTGTAAGGAGCACTGTATGCTCGTGAGTAAAAAAAAGTATGACTTTCTGCTCGATCGCTACGAGCAGTCCGCCTCCCGTGCGGACTTGCTGGAGCGTCAGCTGGCAGACCTGAACGGCGCGCTTAAGAAAAATGGCGGCCCGTACAAATGCGTTCTGGAATGCCGCGAAGCGGCGATGGCGCTGTCATCGTCAGGGCGTGAACCGACATGGCAGACGCTGGAGCGTCTGGCGTTTGTTGACAGGTGGATAAGTGGTCTGCTTCCGGCACTGACACGCCAGATATCTATCCAGGAATGGCAGGAGATGCTGGACATTTGTTCTGCAGATCACGCCTACGGTATGTCGCACCACCAGTCACAGGGGGAAACGCGATGAAACGAGTACTGATATCACTGGCCCTGCTTCTGGCCTGCGGGGCCGGAATGGCCAGCGATCATACTGAGAACCGTCAGTTTATTCACGACCAGCTACAGATGGATCGCCAGCGCTTTCGTGCCCTTCAGACCCCGGAGTTTCTGCAACGGCAGTGGTCAGCGGGGGCAGAGAACCAGGCGTTTCTGGACGCGCAGGCCTCGCAGTTGCGCCAATCCATGCAGCCCGGGGAGCGCCCGGTCGATGCAGCCCTGGTATTTGTGTCCTTCTCGATGCCACCGGATGAACTGAAGCAGCGCGTGAAGGATGCGGCGGAACTCAATATTCCGGTGGTTATCCGGGGGATGGTGAACGGCGACATGCGGGCCACGGCGAATGCTGTAGCTGGTCTGGTAAAAGAGAGCAATACCGGAGGCGTGCAGATAGACCCGACCACCTTTCGTAAGTACAACATTACCGCCGTACCGGTACTGATTGTCGCCTGCGGCAACCAGGGCGATACAGTTGACCGGCTTCAGGGGGACCTGACCTTACATCAGGCCCTGAAGCGGGTGGCGGAGGTGGGGGACTGCGCTGACACGGCCCGGAACCTGCTGCGTGGGGAGGTGCAATGAAACACTATCTTCCTTTACTGATGGCGATGACATCGTTCTGTCTGGTCGCGCCGCTTGTCGCCAATGACCAGTTTAATCAGGGCATGCAGCAGGGTAACGCCAGCAAAGGGCAGGGGGCCAGCGCTATACAGGGGTTTAAGCCGGCGGAAGTGATCCCCGGCTATACCGACTCGCCAGCTGAAAGCGGCTATTACGGGGGCGTCACGTCGTCCGGGGTGGACATGACCTCTCCCGGTTCGACGGCGCTGAACACGTCTGAGGCCGGGAAAACCATCACCGAATCCATTCTGAACACGCCGCCGGATAACAAGCCTTCACTGGATGCGCCGTTTATCTCTGAAGGGCTGGCGATGAAAGACAAGGCGGAGGCCATCACCGGCGGCGGGTTTGACGGTTGCGTGGACCAGCCTGCCAGCTTTACCGAAATCACCACTCACCAGTGCCTGCGGGACACCAAAATTGAGCAGTACTGCACACGCACCGCGACCATTACCGGGGACTGGAAAAACACCGAGGTTTACCGGTATGTGACGATTTCTCCGGGGCAGTTCCGCTACAGCCAGAACGGAAAGCAACTGGTATTCAGCGTGACCTCTCCGGTTACGGGCGTCGTGATGAATGCACAACTGAAGGTGTATTCCAGTTTTTATTTTCTTAACTCCCGTTATACGTTCATGAACTCTGTGTTCAACGTCGGGACCGTACCGGGCGCGACGGATACGTTCACTCTGAGTGGTGCGCCGGGGCTGAATATTACCGAAGGACAGGTGCTGACGGGCTCCGGTTGCACAGCTAACGGCAACTGTATCAGCGGTGGTAACGGGGACTGGCAGGTTTATCAATCGCTGGCCAGTGGGAAATCGACGTTTACGCTCACCATGTACGTCAGAGTCAGCGAAAAAGAATGGGTGCCACGGGTTGAATGGTCTGAAAGCTGCCCGTTCAGTAAGACCGAAGGGGCCATGACCGGCTCACAGTGTGTGGAGCCGGGGGAGACACGGACCGTCGTTGTGGGCGGTAAAACGTACAGCATTCATCAGGACTGCTGGAAATGGCAGGACACCTACCTGACCCAGACCGAGACCGAAGGCACCTGCGGGGAGTTCATAAAGAATCCGGCCTGCACGGTGACCCGCAGCGAGTGTGCCGATACGGTCGACGGCTTCTGCGTCAGCCAGCAGGTTACCTACTCCTGTGAACGTAAAAAGGAGGGTAACGGCCAGATTTGCGGCGGGGAATTCTTCTGCAAGGACGGCAGCTGCGCCCAGGCGCAGACAGGAACCAGCAACATGTTCGGTCAGGCCGTCTCGGCGCTCGCGGCAGTGGCCGCCGCTGGCGAGGATGTGGCCGCGCTCAATGGTGTGGACGTCCGCGCCTTTACCGGCGAAGCGCAGCACTGCAAGAAGATGGCGGTGGGCTTCAATAACTGTTGCAAGGACTCCGGCTGGGGCCAGGATGTGGGCCTGTCGAGCTGCAGCAGCGAGGAAAAGGCGCTCGGCAAAGCGAAGGATAAAAAGCTGACGGTGTATGTCGGGGAATACTGCAGCAAGAAAGTGCTGGGCGTATGTCTCGAGAAAAAACGTGGTTACTGCGTGTTTGATTCCAAACTGGCGCGTATCGTCCAGGAGCAGGGGCGTCGTGACCAGCTGGGCGTGGGGTTCGGTAAAGGCAAGTCACCGGACTGCCGGGGCATCACGGTGGATGAACTGCAGCGACTCGACTTTGGCGTGATGAACTTCAGCGATTTCTATGATGATCTTAATGCCGGCAGTGAAATCCCGGAAGACCAGGCATTACTGAAAAAGGCGCAGGACATCATTGCCGAAAAAATGCAGGAGAACGCGCCATGAGATGTATTGCCGGTGCGCTAGCCCTGATGATGTCAGTATCGCTGCATGCTGCTCCCGAGGATGTGCTGGCACCTGAGTATGCCCGGGAAGAGGGATGGCAGTGGTACAACCCCAGTGCTGAAGAGACCGAGCCTGAACCGGCGGCGCCGACCCTACGGGAACGTCTGGCCAGCATGACACCATCTGAGCAGAAAAAGGTGCTCCAGCAGGCAACACGTGAAGCGCTGGACACCGCCATTCTGTATCCCTCTGCGGAGAACTTCCGCCGCTTTATGACACTGCAGAACTTCTGGACTGACCGGGCAACGGACTTCACCCAGACGGCGAAACTGGCCCGGCTGAAGTATCCGGAGCTGGATTACAACGTGAAGCGCAGCCATTACAACGGCACGGTGGAAGCCCGCCTGACGGAAGAGAAGAAGGTCCAGAGTGCGGTTATCAGCCAGGTGGCGCAGCGCTATGGCCTGTTCTTTTTCTACCGGGGCAACAATGCCGTCGACAACCTGATGGCCGGGGTGATACGGGCTTTCTGTGAAGATCGCGGGATCAGCCTGATGGCCGTCAGCGTGGACGGTAAACTCAGCGACCAGCTGCCGCAAAGCCGTCCTGACAGCGGACAGGCTGAAAAAATGCGTGTCACCCACTTCCCGGCCACGTTTCTGGTCGACCCGAAAACTCACCAGTGGCAACCCCTTGCATGGGGCTTTATGAGCCACGACGACCTGGATCGCCAGATGGTCAGCGTCCTTACCCACTTTGCACCTGACTACTGATAACACCTGTCTTTTGAGGTAACCCATGCTTACTACTGTATTGCGGACCGCCATCCTGATGGCGGCGATGCTGGCTGGCTGTCTGCAGGCCGGGACACTGGATGATATTCGTGCCCTTGAAGCCGGAAAAACGGGCCGGAGCGCACCCGCGATGGATTCGCTCAGTCTGCCAGAAAACGGGGCAGCAACAACCACAGACCGTAATGTTCAGAATACGTCACCCGTCTGGTATTCACTGAGTGATAACCGGAAAGTGAAGGTCCAGGACTGGAAGGTGGTGCTGTTCATGCAGTCGACCTGTCCGTACTGCCGCCAGTTTGCGCCGGTGCTGAAAGCCTTTTCTCAGAAGACGGGCTTTGATGTCTTTCCCATCAGCCTTGACGGGAAGGGTGATGCCGAATTCCCTGATGTGCTTCCCGCCACGCCGGATGTGATGGTGGAATATTTTCAGAGTGGCCTGCCGGTGGCCACGCCAACCACCTTTCTGACCAACGTCAACACGATGGAAACCTGGCCGCTGCTGCAGGGTGCCGCAGAGGCAGGTGAGTTTCGTAGTCGGCTCAATGAGGTGCTGCGTATGGCACTGGATCGGCAGTCAGGGAAAAGCATTCCACTCAACGCTCAGGGACAACAATAATGCGACTGAAACCGCTCTGCCTGGCCTTTGCGCTGGGCCTGTACAGTGCAGGAACGGCACATGCCGGGCTGCAGGATGACATGAATTCCTTCTTTAATGACATGAGTTATGCCAGCAACACCACTTCGGCAAAAGCCTGGCAGGGACAGGCCGCACGTTATGTCTCCGGGGGCTCGTTTTATGCGCGCACTGGCAACAAGAACATTCAGCTGGTTTCTATTAGCCTGCCGTCCATTAACGCCGGGTGTGGCGGGATTGATGTGTATCTGGGGGCGTTCTCTTTCATAAACTCCGACCAGATTATGGCGTTTGTGAAACAGACGATGGCTAATGCTGCGGGCTACTTCTTTGACCTTGCGCTGGAAACCACCGTACCGGAACTGAAGGCTGCGAAAGACTTCCTGCAGAAGATGGCCGCTGATATTAACCGGTTCAATATGTCCAGCTGTCAGGCGGCAAAGGCGATGGTCGACAGCGTGGCATCGCTGTGGGGAGAGAGCCAGCAGAACGTCTGCCAGTCTGTTGGCGGGCAGAAAAGTGTCTTCTCTGACTGGGTTGCCTCCCGCCAGGGGTGTACTTCAGGCGGCAAATACGGCTCCGTCGCTGACAAGGCCACTGGCGCGGAAAAGGACCAGGTACTGAAGGATATCAACCTGATGTGGGATGCGCTCGGCAACAGCTCGCTCAGCAGCAACGCAGAGCTGCGTCAGTTCGCCATGAGCATCAGTGGTTCGGTGATTTTCGGCAGTAACGGCGAATTGCGGGTTCTGTCTTCAATGGCATCGGACCGCAGCCTGCTGACAGCGATGATGAGCGGGGGGACGGCAAAGGTATACGTTTGCGATAACCAGAATAAATGCCTGTCCCCGACCCTGAATAACGTGACGATTTCCGCAGACAAATCCCTTATTAAGATGGTGCAGGACATGCTGACCAGCATCGAGAACAAGGCCATCACCGACACACCGCTGACGGAAAAAGAGAAGCAGTTCATCAACAGTACCTCCATCCCCATCCTCTCCTGGATTGTGGACCAGTCGTCACTGAGCGTCTCGCAGTCCCTGTTTGCTCAGCTGACGGATTACATCGCGGTCGATATTTATCTGCAGTATCTGGAAGCCGTGATGAAGGTGGTTAACGGATCGCTTGCCACCAAAGATTACCCGGGCGCCAACATGAAGGAGCTGAAAAATGGCCTGTCCGATGCCAGACAGGCCCTTAACTCGCTGCGTATGGAGGTACAGATTAAGGAGGATGCCCTTATCTCCGCGCAGCAGCAAATCCGCTTTATCCGCCAGCAGGTCTCCTCAAAGATGAGCGATCGTGTGCTGGGTAACTACCAGTTCAGCAGGGTGAATTGATATGGCCGTTGATACGATTTACACCGTTGCCGGCGGGGCGTGGTTTCAGGATACGCTCAATGGCGTGGCGGCATTTTTTAACAGCAGAGCCGGAGACTCACTGATTGCTATGGCCACCGCCGTATCGGTGATTGTCGGGGCGGCAACCTATATCCGGACGCGCAATATTATGGACCTGGTCAAATGGGCCGGATTTTATGTCCTGGTGATTGCCGTTCTGGTCGGGGACAAGCGGAACGTGCAGATTATTGACCTGTCTGAGCCAGCGGCTATCTATCAGGTGGATAATGTCCCTACTGGCCTTGCAGCCCCTGCCAGCCTGATCACCCGTATTGGTGCCGGAATGGCACAGGTTTACGATTTTGTGTTTGCCCGTCCGGACGCGCTGACTTACAGCAAAACCGGGATGCTGTTTGGCGCGCAGCTGGCGGCGGGGAGCAGTGATTTCCGGTTCTCTGAGCCGGAAATTCAGCGCATGTTCTCTGATTACGTTCATAACTGCGTGGTGGGTGACATTATGCTGAACAACAAGTACAGCATTGGCGACCTGATGAATTCTACAGACCCCTACGCGCTGATATTCAGTAAACCGAGTCCGCTGCGTGGTCTGTATGACAAAAACCGCAATTTTCTGACCTGCGAGCAGGCCACAACCAAAATAAACACTGATTCGAGTGATATCAGTGGCAGGAATATGTTCCCGTTTCTCCAGCAGGTGCTTAACCGGATGCACGGTTTCACGAACCAGGTCTTTGGTCCGACAAACGGTGCCAGTACGGCACTGTTCACCGAAATGCTGGGCGACAGCTATAACTATTTTCACGGCAATTCCATGACCTCCACCGAAATCATCCGTAAGAACGTGGTGATGAATGGCCTGCGCAGTGGTCTGGAGAGCTTTTCAGCGCAGAATGGCGATACTGCCGGGCTGGTGAACACCGCCACGCAGACCTCGATGGCAAAAATGCGCCTGTCTCAGGCAACCAGTGCGTCCATCGCTGCCAACACGCTGCCGGTGATGCACAGCGTTCTGCTGGGCATGACAATGGCGCTGTTCCCGGTGCTAATTGTTCTGGCCGTGGTGAGTTCCTTGTCCTGGACCATTATAAAAGGCTATATCTACACCATTGCTTATCTGCAGATGTGGCCCATTCTGTTCTCCATACTGAACCATGCAATGAACTTCTATCTGCAGGGTAAGCTCAACGGGACGGCGGTGACGCTGGCCACCTTTGACCAGGTGCAGAATACCTATTCCGATATTGGCACCACAGCCGGCTGGCTGGCACTGTCCATCCCGTTTATCGCATGGGGTATGGTGAAAGGTTTAGGGCAGGTGGTATCGCAGGCGGGGAACTATCTGGGACAGACCCTGCAGTCAGCCTCCACACAGTCGTCTTCGCAGGCGATTGACGGTAACTGGTCCTATAACAATATGACGACGGGGAATGTACAGGGTAATAAGTGGGATACCAACTACAGCCATCGTGAAGGCCATATGACGAACCAGCTTGAGAGCGGGGCGACGAAAACCCTGACGTCATCCGGGCAGTCGGTCTACAACACCACGGAAGCAATTTCAAAATTACCGGTCGATATTGCGCTGGGTAAAACTGCATCCAGCAGTTGGCAGCAGCAGCAACGTGATGCCCTGAGCGAAGCGCAGAGCCTCAGCAACAGTCTGTCACAGACCTCCAGCCTGGCCACCTCGCAGATGAGTCAGTGGAGCCAGCAGAGGGGAAACAGCGACACCACGGTGACAGGCAGCGATGCCTCTGCCAGCAGCAATCTGACCAAAGCGCTGAACACCATTCAGTCTATTGGTTCCCGCTATGCCCGGGATGAAAATACCACTCTGGCGGAAGGGATTCGGGCAGCGGCAACGAAGAGTCAGGATATGAGTTTTGGCGCCGGGGCCAGTGTGAGCGGGAAACTAAATTCTGAGCGTCAGTTTGCAGGTAAAATCGCTGAATTTGCTACAGGCGTTTCCGTCGGTGCAGAGGCGCATCTGAAGGGAGAATATACGGGGCGGAGCGGTTCCTCCCACGGCACCAGTTCCGATCTGACCCAGCAGGGCGGGACCAGCAAAGGGTTCAGTGCTCAGGAGCTTAAGGATTTCCGCGATGCAATGGACGTGGTGACCTCCAGCCGCGTCACCGACAGCGGCAGCCATACGGACAATGCCTCGGCCTCGTTGGCGAACCAGCTGTCGTCCACCTTCTCCAGCCTGAAAAGCCAGGCATCGCAGTATAATGATGCGGTTACCCGCAGCCATGAATACTCACAGCTGGCCAGCTATGCAGAGAACAACAGTGCCAGCATTAACCAGAACTACTCGCAGGAGTTTGTCGGGTATGTCACCAGTAAGCGTCCGGGTGAAGCTGACCAGCTGCTTTCTGACGCGGCCAGCCCGGAAGTACGTGCCGAGCGTGACAGACTGGCGCAGGCATTTGTGGAAGACCGCATGAAGCCGCAACTGCTGCAGGAGTTTGAGCAGAACAGGGGCCGTACCGGTGAGGGGATGGGAAGTGTGGGAGCTTCCTCTGGTGGCGGTAATCTGCAGAGTGAATATGATACGCAACAGACACAAATGGAAAACCGGGCAAATGCTGGCGGTGTGAGACTGCAGGATGATGTTAGCAGTGATGTGGCTGACAGACGCCGTCACGCTGAATCTCAGGTAAATAGTGAAAAAAATACTGTGATCTCATCCGGCAATACACCGAAGGAAGAATACAATCGCTTGCAGAGTGAGCATGAACAGGGTAATAAAAACTTTAATGATGCCAAGAGTGCTGAAGAAAAAAGGCAAAATGATTGGATCGGTGATAATGGTGTAGGGAGAAAGGAATTGAATGATATCAAAGATAACCTGCAAAAAAAGTTTGACCGGGATTGACAGGAGGGATAATGAAACGTTCAGAACTGGAAAAGGATGCTGCATACATTCTGGATAAGTTTAAACAGCTAGACTATGAGATTCCATCAAACCGCCAAATTCTGAAGGTTATTTTTTATAAGTTGGTGATTGTTTATGTATTTCAGTTGCTGTTTATTGTTTCTGATATTTTTATAAATTCAAATGTTAGTGAGTATCATTATTTTGATACATTTGTGCTGTCTCTGGGGTCTAATGCTTTTTTTAGTCTTGCTTTTTTAATGTCAACATACAATCTTGTTAGCCTAAAACTTTCTTTAGGCAGCGAAATCACAGAGCAATCGGTTTTGTTAAAATTGGTTGAGAGAAAAATTAACTCTTATAGTCTATTTCTCCTGGCAGTGAATGCTATTGTTGGATGTATTTTACTGTCATCGGGGGAACGGTTTGTAGCAGGACTGGGATTCTCATGGTTTGTAACGTATTTAATTAGTATGCTGACGCTACAAACATCTCTTT